>JAJYAR010000190.1 GCA_021779435.1 bacterium | reverse complement strand
CCGCCTCTTCCGCGGTTCTCACCGTGAATTTGTAGGCGCCTGGCGCGAGCGTTGGACGTGGCTGTGACATCAGCGGCGGACAGTTGGCAGTGCTTCGCGGGTGTTCTCGATGTCGGCGAACCACGTCATCTCGCGGCGTCCGCGACGGCAGTCGGTGCGGCGGGTGCGCGCCAGCCGCTGTTCCGGGAAAACGCCCCGCGTGGGCGGTCCGAACCGGACAAAGACGGGGGACACGTGGAGGATTTCAGACACGAGCCCCGTGTCGTTTGCGATGCAGGCGAATGGGCTTTCGTAGTTCATGGGGTATTACGCTGCGGCCTTCAGGGGCACCTCGGTGCGCGCGAGGTGCGGTGGAAGAGTGATGATCCCGGCATTCTCGATCTCCGTGCTCGCCGGAAGCTCCTGGTACGAGAGCACGGCAAGCCGGGGGAACGACGACTCGAAGAAGCGCTTCATCGGCAGCCGGATCTCGGTCGAGACGATCAGCACCGGAAGGTTTCCGGCGTGAACGAGGTCCGCCGTCTTCCGGTTGATCTCGTCGAGCATGTGCCGGCCGGTCGCGGGATCGAGCGCCAGCCCGACATCCGTCGGCGTGCGGTGGACCTTCTGCGACAGCAGCTGCTCGAGCCGGGGATCGAGGGTAACGGCCCGGATCGCGCCGGGGCGCGTCTCGTACTCGGGCACGAAGTACAGCCCGAGGCGACGCCGAACGAGTTCGCTGAGGTCGTCAGGATTCTTCGAAAGCGAGGCGAAGTCGGCGATGCCCTCGAGGATCAGCGGCTGGTTGTTGATCGAGATGTTTTCGCGGAGGAGGTTCTGCAGCACACGCTGGATGATGCCGAGGTTCACCAGGTCGGGCAGCAGCTCGGAGATCAGCGCCGGCTGCGACTGCTTCAGATGGTCGATCATCTGCTGGACCTCCTGGCGTCCGAGCAGGTGATGCGCGTTGAGCTTCAGGGTCTCCGAGAGATGGGTGATGAGGACCGACGCCGGGTCGACCACCGTGAAGCCGTTGAGCTCGGCCGATTTCTTTTCGGTCTCGTCGATCCAGGTCGCCTCGAGATTGAAGACGGGTTCGCGCGTGGGAACGCCCTTCAGCTGCACCTTCGAGCCGGAAACGTTCATCGCGAGCCAGCGGTCGGGCATGAGCTGGCCGCGGCCGATGCATTTTCCGCGCAGCAGGAAACGATAGTCGTTCGGGGCGAGCTCGAGGTTGTCGCGAACCGATATCGGTGGAACCACGGTGCCCTTCTCCCTTGCGAGAGTCTTCCGCACGCCGGTCACGCGGGAAAGCAGTTCGCCGCCGTTCTTCGAATCCGCCAGCGAGAGGAGGCCGTAGCCGATCTCGATGGCGAACACGTCCACATCGACGAGCTTCCGAACATCCTCCGGCGAGCCCGGAGCGGGAGCGGCGGCCGCGCCCGCGGCTGCATCCGCCTTGCCCTTCGACGCCGCACCCGGCTTTGCGGCGGCATCGCCGCCGGCGGCGGCCGTGGCGGCCTCCTGCTCCTTGAGAACACGGGAAATGTACCAGGCGGCGGCGGCCAGGCCGAAGAACGGGATCATCGGCATCCCGGGCATGAGTCCGAAGCACCCCAGCATGCCCGACGCGATCGCCAGCGCTCGCGGATACCGGAAGAGCTGGCCGGCGAGCTGGACGCCAAGGTTGGAATTCTCAGAGGCCCGCGTGACGAGGATGCCGGCGCCCACCGAAAGGATCAGCGCGGGGATCTGGGAGACGAGACCGTCACCGATCGACAGGAGCGTGAACTTCTGCACCGCCTCCGCAAGCGACAGCCCCATCTGGAGCACGCCGATCGCGAAACCGCCGATGACGTTGATGAGAGTGATGATGATGCCGGCAATCGCGTCGCCGCGGACGAACTTCGAGGCACCGTCCATCGCGCCGTAGAAGTCCGCCTCCTTCTGAACCTTGATGCGGCGGGCGGTCGCGGCAGCCTCGTCGATCAGCCCGGCGTTCAGTTCGGCATCGATGGCCATCTGCTTGCCGGGGAGGGCATCGAGCGTGAACCTTGCGCTCACCTCGGCGATACGACCCGCGCCCTTCGTGATGACGACGAAGTTGATGACGACGAGGATGAGGAACACGACCGCACCGACGACGTAGTTTCCCTGGATGACGAAATTGCCGAAGGAGTCGATGATGTGGCCGGCGTACCCCTTCACGAGAATCTGACGCGTCGAGCTGATGTTGAGCGCGAGCCGGAAGAGCGTCAGCGCGAGCAGCAGGGTCGGGAAACTCGAGAATTCCGGCGGGTCCTTGACGTAGATGATCGCGAGCAGCACCAGCAGCGAAAGGCCGATGTTGAGCGCAAGCAGCAGGTCCAGCAGCGCCGGAGGGACCGGCATGATCAGCAGCAGGACGGTCATGAACAGACCGCCTGTGAAGATCAGGTCCGCACGCTTCATCAGCGCGCTGAAATGGGTTTCGGCCGGGGCTGCCATGGCTTAGGTCCCCGCCTCCAGCCGGCGCGCCTTGAGGCGATGGAAGTAGTACCGGTGCGTCCGGTACACCACCGCGAGAATCTCGGCGACAGCCTGGTAGAGCTCGGAAGGAATTGGGTCGCCCACCTTGCCCATTGCGAACAGGAGCCGCGCGACCGGGCGGTTCTCCACCATCGGGACGCCGTTCTCGGCCGCCAGGGCCTTGATGCGCTGCGCAAAACGGTTCTCGCCCTTCGCGAGGATGACCGGCGCCTTGTCCCGTCCACGCTCGTACTTGAGCGCGATCGCATAGTGCGTCGGGTTCGTCACAACGACGTCCGCCGTCGCCACGGACGAGAGCATCTGGCGCTGCAGGAGCTTGCGAGCCATCCGGCGCATCGCGCCCTTGATGCGGCCATCGCCTTCCGACTGCTTGTGCTCCTCCTTGACCTCCTCGCGGCTCATCATGAGCTCGCGGCCCATCTTGAACTTCTCGTACGCGTAGCTGATCGCGGCGACCACGCCGAGCGCGAGGAGCAGCCGCGTGAGGAAGAGGATCGTGGCACGGTTGAGGAACTCCCCGAGATAACCGACCTCGACCGGTGCGGTGAAAAGCGGGTCGTAAACGAGCCCCCTCGTGCCGAGCCAGAGCGCCATGCCGATCGCCAGCAGCTTCAGCAGATCGATACCGCCGCGCGCGAACGCCGCCTTCGAGAAGATACGGTTGAAATTCGCGATGACGTTCAGCTGCTCGATCTTGAAAGCCGCCGCCTTCGGCGTGAGGCGGAACCCGCTCTGGATGCCCGAGGCAAAGAGCGCCGCTCCAGCCATCGCGAGCAGCATCGGCCCGACCACGCGTCCGGAGACCAGCATCAGCTCCCAGAGCTGCACGAGAATCGTGTCCTTCTCCACCGAGGTCACACCCACGCTCGTGAAAATCGATATCGAGTACTCCGCGATGTCCCTCGACATCGCCGGCAGCGTAAGCGTCAGAACCCCAAGCACCGCCGCGATCGGAAAGATCAGCGTCAACTCAGCCGAACGCGCAAACTGACCCTGATCGTGCGCTTCACTCACGCGCTTGTCAGTCGGTTGCTCGGTTTTTGTATCCTGTTCGTCCGCCATGGGAGGGCGGGGTCCAAGAGCACCGCCGGTGCCAAGCCCCTCACACCAGCTCCTTCCGTTTGCCTATCAATAGTTTATCGATTTATGTCCGCGGCAGACGGCAGACCCGAACAGCGGCGGCAAACGTGCGGCAATATTTGCCGCGGCCTGGGGATTCCGGGCCCGCCCGCGCCCTCCCTCGCCAGGTCCGGTCAGCCACCCCGCAGGAGCTGGAGCATTCGGAGCGGCAGATCGCCGAATTCGACGAACAGGTACCGGGCAATCAGCGCCCCCGCCGTGCTGAGCAGCGCCAGCCCGAAGAGCGCCCGGGCCGAAAAGCTCACGACGAAGACGTTCATCTTCGGAACCGCCCTTCCGAGCACCGAAAAGGCGAGATTCACGAGGAAATTCATCGCGATGAACGGGGCCGCAATCCGGACCCCCAGCTCGATCACGTTCATCGAATCCATGATGAGCGCCATGCCCGCACCCGCGTCGAAGGCCGCCTTCCCGGCCGGCGCCAGCTGAAAGCTCTTCGCGAACGCGATCAGGACGGAATGGTGCGCACCGAAGAGAAAGAACATCACCGTCGCGAAGGTCATCAGCAGCGCCGCGACAGGTTCGCTCGCGGGCTCCGGCGCACCCATTCCAGGCATCGCCGTCACGCCAATCTCCGTCGTGATCAGCCGACCCGCCATTTCGATCGCGGCGAACGCCATCCTCACCACGAAGCCCAGGCCAAGGCCGAGCACGACTTCCATCGACGCCATCCCAATCAGGCTCCAGAGCGATGCCGGCATCGGCGTCGCCGGCACCAGGCCCGCAAGGAGGGTTGCCACGCCAATGGAAAGCCCGAGCCTCATCATTACCGGAAGCGGATGTCCGGCAATGATCGGCAGCTGGAAGATGACGCCGATCGAGCGCAGCATCACCATCATCCAGGCGAAGAGGTATTCGAGCGTCATGGGCCGTGCGGGCTCCAGCCAGGTACCTCGTGCGGAAACGCTGCGCCGTTCAATGACCCAGGCCGCCCATGCGCGAGATCATCATCACCGTGAACTCCGACAGCGAGCGCAGCAGCCAGGGCGTCAGCAGTAGCAGCAGCCCGGCCATCGCCAGCAGCTTCGGGATGAACGTCAGCGTCTGCTCCTGCATGCTCGTGACCGACTGGATCACGCTCGCGATCAGGCCAACCACGAGCATCACGCCGAGGAACGGCGCCACGACGTACAGCGCGAACACCACGGTCGTCTTGAAAAGGTCGATAGCGAGATCCGGGGTCATGAGAAACTTTGGACGAGGGAGCGAACCACGAGATGCCAGCCGTCCACGAGCACGAACAGCAGCAGCTTGAGCGGCAGCGAGACCGCGATCGGCGGCATCATCATCATGCCGAGTGCCATCAGCACCGTGGAGACGACGAAATCGATGACGAGAAACGGCAGGAACAGCAGGAAGCCCATCTGGAACGCCGTCTGGAGTTCGCTGATGACGAAGGCCGGAATGACCACGCGCATCGGCAGGTCACGGACCGCCGTCGGGCCGAACCCGCCAAGTTCGAGGAAGTACTCGATGTCCCGTGTCCGCGTCTGCTTCAGCATGAACTGCTTCAGCGGAACCGTCGCCCGGTCGAGCGCCTCGACCGAGGTGATGTTTCCATCCAGGTAAGGCCGCAGCGCCTCGTTGTTCACCCGGTCGATGACCGGCCCCATCAGGAAAAAGGTGAGGAAAAGCGAAAGGCCCACGATGATCTGGTTCGAGGGTGCGCTGGGCGTGCCCAGGGCGGTGCGCAGGAAACCGAGCACGATGACGATGCGCGTGAAGCTCGTCATCAGGAGGATGATCGAGGGTGCGATCGACAGGAGCGTCATGATGATGACGATCTGGAGCGCGACGCTCACCTCCCCCCGCTCGCCCGACCCCTCGAGTCCGATGTTCAGCCGCAGGGGATTGCCGGCAGCCCGCGCGGGCGCGCCTGCCGCGTTCTGCGCCGCCTGGAGATTGCCGGCCGATTGCGCGGGTCCGGTCTGGGCAACCGGAAGCGTGATCGGAGCCGGGCCGCCTGACTGTGCCTGAGCGACGCAGGGCGCCACCGCGGCGCCCGCGAGTGCGGCCGCCACGACGAGCGAACGAAGCACACGATTGGCCCCGGCCAGACTCATGAGTCCCGCCCCTTCTCCGAGCCATCGAGCGGCGCGAGCATGTCGATGCGACCGGGGCAGACCCCCAGGAGGAACTTCCGTCCCTCGTACGACGCGACGACAAGGTACTGACGATTGCCCAGCGACTTCGTCTCCTGGACAGCCAGGGAATGGCCGGAGCCGGCGGCATGCTGCGTCCTGCGGTTTCGCCAGAACAGCCACCCACCCGCACCCGCGAGCACAAGGGCTACGACGAGGGTCAGGAGGTTCGCCATGCTGCCACTCGAGGCCGCCGGAGCCGACGCGTGCGTCGCC
>JAJYAR010000189.1 GCA_021779435.1 bacterium | reverse complement strand
TCTACATCGACGAAATCGACAAGATCGGCCGCAAGACGGAGAACGTCTCGATCACCCGCGATGTTTCCGGCGAGGGCGTGCAGCAGGCACTGCTCAAGATTCTCGAAGGCACGGTGTGCAACGTCCCGCCCCAGGGAGGCCGAAAGCATCCGAACCAGGAATACATTCAGATCAACACCACCAACATCCTGTTCGTCTGTGGTGGCGCCTTCGTCGGGCTCGAGTCGATCGTGCAACGCCGGTTGGGTCAGCGGAGCCTCGGGTTCAGCTCGATCCAGGCACAGCAGTCGCAGTCGATCCACCCGGAGCAGATGATGAAGTCGCTCGCGCCGGAGGACATGATCCGTTTCGGCATGATCCCCGAGTTCGTGGGACGGCTTCCGGTGGTCTCGGTGCTCGACCAGCTTCAGGTTGGCGACCTCGAGAAGATTCTGCTGCGCACGAAGAATGCGATGGTGAAGCAGTACTCGAAGCTTTTCGCGATGGACGGCGTCCGCCTGAAGTTCACGCCGGACGCGGTCCGCGCGATCGCCGCCAAGGCCATCGAGCTCAAGACGGGCGCCCGCGCCCTCCGCTCGATCATGGAGACGCTGATGTTGGAGGTCATGTACGAGCTTCCGCAGCGCGATGACGTGACTGAGGTCGTCGTGGATGCCGGCGTCGTCGCCGGCAAGCGTCGGCCGACCCTGCGCCGCGCTCCGAAGAACGAGCCGAAACAGGATGCCGCCTGAGCCGGGCTGTTGGCCCGAGGGCCCGTCCGACTACCGGAAATCCGGTAATTAGCGTACTTCGGACAGCTTCTTCTTTGCGCTACAGTTGCCCGGCGGGGGTGCTGCCTGCTGCCCCCGGTAAATGGCTGCTCACCGCAAAATCAACGACGTGGTTCTTCTTGAGCCGGACGGACTCTGTCGCGCCTTGCTGGCCGAGTCCCTTGGCCGCACCTTTCGCGGTGCCACGATTCACGCGGAGGGAAACCCGGCGGTTGCAGCGGAGATCCTGACCGAGCGCGGAGTAGGGTTGTTTGTTGTCGCCGTGCGCGGATTCGATCTCGACGCGATCACGCTGCTCGGCGTCTGGGCGGAGCACCAGTCCCACTGTGTTCCCGCGCTGGTCGTCACGCCGGATATCGATTCGACGGCGATGCTGGCGCTTCGCGCGCTGCCGATTCCCGGCATCTTCGATTCGAGTTGCGGTGACATCCGTGAGTTCGAGGACGCCTGTGCAACGGTGGCCTGCGGACTGCCGTACCGGAGCAGGACGGCACGGGCGGTGATGGCCGCAAAGGCCGTGATTCGGAACGAGGGGAAGCCGGGACACCTGACGGTCGTCCAGCCCACCCACGTTCCGCCGAAAAATCCTTCGTCGGGCCGCAAGCCGCGCCGGCGGGGTTAGGCCGCCGGGCAGGAGCGCGCGGCCCGCGCCACGCCAGGGTCAGAGCAGCGCGTAGTCCTTCGGCTCCAGCGCACCCGCGAATTCCACGAGCAGCTGGATGCAGCGCTCCACGTCCTCGAGGTCGACCATCTCGCTCGGGGTGTGCATGTACCGCAGGGGAATGCTGACGAGACCGGTGGCGACGCCTCCACGGCCCATCTGAATCGCACGGGCATCGGTGCCGGTGGGCCGCGGGTCCGCTTCGAGCTGATAGGGAATTCCCGCTTTCTTCGCGGCGGCGACGAGGCGGTCGTAAACCTTCGGGTTGATGTTTGGGCCGCGGCAGAGCATCGGTCCGCCACCCAGTTTGATCTCGCCGAACTTGCGGTTGTCGCAGTCCGGGTGATCGGTCGCGTGGCCGACATCGATGGCGATCGCGATGTGAGGATTGACGAGATAGGCGGACGTGGTGGCGCCGCGGACGCCGATCTCCTCCTGGGTCGTGGCGACGCTGACGACCTTCGCGGAGGGGCGGTTTTTGTTTCGGGCGAGCCGGATGAGGGTCTCACCGACGATGTAGGCGCCGACCTTGTTGTCGAAGGCGCGCGCCGTGCCGATGCTGCCGTTGATCAACTCGAGCTCGTGATCGTACGTCACCGTGTCGCCCACGGAGACGCGTTGCTGCGCCTCCTCCTTCGAGCGGACACCGATATCGATCCAGATCTCGTGCTTCTTCGGCACCTTCCTGCGGTCCTCCTCATCCATCAGGTGGATGGCGCGCTTGCCCGTGATGCCCTTCACCGGGCCATTGGCCGTCTGGATGACGACCCGACGGCCGGAGATGACACTCAGATCGTGCCCGCCGATCGTGTCGAAATAGAGGAAGCCCTCCTTGTTGATGTATGTGACGAGCAGCCCGAGCTCGTCCATGTGCCCGGCCAGCATGAGGACGGGGTCACCGTCTGGGTTCAGGGTGGCGATCCGGTTGCCGAGCGCGTCGCCTGAGTACGTGTCGGCCGACGGCTTCACATATCGGTCAAACACGGCGCGCGCCTCGGCTTCGGCGCCGGAAGGCGACCGGGCATGGAGAAGATCGGCGAGGAAGGGCGGGACGGCGTACGATGTCGGCATAAAATGAACGTTTGCTTTCACCTGAGCGTGAAACCGAAAATGACAAATCGGAATTCCAAAAACGCATGACGATTTATCCCGCCATCGACATCAAAGGAGGCCGCTGTGTGCGGCTTCTGCAGGGCCGCGCTGACCAGGAGACGGTCTATGCCGAGAATCCGGCCGAGGTGGCGCGCGAGTTCCAGCGAGCCGGCAGCGCCTGGGTTCACGTCGTCGATCTCGACGGCGCCTTTGCCGGCGAGCCGCACAATCTCGCGGCCGTGCAGGCCATCGCGGCCCTCGGCATGAAGGTTCAGCTCGGCGGCGGGCTGCGGACGCGGGCGGCAGTCGAGCGGGCGCTCGGCTTTGGAGTGACGCGCGTGGTGATTGGCACCCGGGCGGCGGAGAGCGAGTCGTTTGTCGGCGAACTGGTGCAGGCGTTCGGCGAGAAGATCGCCGTCGGCATCGACGCCAAGAACGGCAGGGTCGCGGTCAAAGGCTGGGTCGATACCTCGGAGCAGACGGCTATCGGACTGGCGAGGCGGATGGATGCGCTTGGAGTCGCCACCTTGATTCACACGGACATCAGCACCGACGGCATGCTCACGGGCCCGAACTTCGCCGCGCAGGAGGCGATGCTCGCCGCCGGCCGTTTCCGGGTCATTGCGAGCGGCGGCGTGAGCCGTCGTGAGGATGTGGTGCGGCTTGCCGAACTCGCCCGGTCGCACGCCAATCTCGACGGCGTGATTGTCGGCAAGGCGCTTTACGAGAGGCGCGTCGAGCTTCCCGACCTTCTGGCGATTGTCGCGCGATGACTGACCGGCGTATCGCGTCACTGGATGCGATCCGCGGCTTTGCCGCCGTGTACGTGGCTGCCGGCCACCTGGTCCACAGCCATTTCCCCGACGCCGCACACGGGGTCCGGCTGGCGTTCGCCTTCGGTCAGGAGGCGGTGATGCTGTTCTTCCTCCTGTCGGGCTACGTGATCCAGCGGTCCGTGATGGCGGCGCCGCACCTCACGGCGGGCGGCTTCCTCTGGCGGCGTTTCCTGCGTCTGTATCCGCTGATCCTGCTGGCTCTGTTCGTCAGCTACGCGACAGTGGCGCTTGCGGCGGGGCGCCTGGTGCCGCCGAGGCTGGGAACGGCCCTCGGGAACCTGCTGGCGATGCAGGATTTCGCTCCGGTCAAGCCGGGGGTCCTGAGCGATGTGTACTTCGAGAACGCACCGTTGTGGAGCCTCTCGTACGAGTGCTGGTTCTACATCTGGTTCGCGGTGCTGCACTGGCGCGTGGCTCCGCGCCTGAGGACTCCGTTGGTGGCATTGTGGTGCCTGGGTTGGGCGGTCGTGCTCTTCGTCCGGCCGAATGGGGTGGCGTACTGGGCAGCCTATTTCGCGATCTGGTGGGTCGGCCGCAGCTGGGCGCTCGCGACGGGGGATGTGCCCGAGGCGAAGCGCGAGGCCCGGGTTGGCCTGCTGGTCTTTCCGGCCGTCGCACTCGTCGTCGCCGCCGGTGTGTGGTGGCGTGTCGGATACTGCGGCGACGTTGCGCGCCCAGGGACTTACCCGGTGCTGATCCTGCGGCACTTCACGTTTGCCGGCATGGCCATCGCCGCGGTCATGTTGTCGGGCGACCGGTTGAGAGACCTTGCACTCCGGCTGCTTGCGCCGTTCGGCTCCCTCGCGGCGTGGTCCTACGGGCTTTTCGTGCTGCACGCGCCGCTTTCAGCGCATGCCCGCTGGCTCCCCGTCCCGCTTTCGCAGGCCTCCGGCTTCCTCGTGTACGGTGCGATCGGCGTCGTTTTCAGCTGGTACGCGGAAACGCGCTACCAACCCTGGGCCCGGAGGCATCTCGATGCGGGAGCTCGCCGCATTTTTGCGAGATCGGAGCGGACCTGAGGTCGCCTCCGAACGCGCGACTCACGCCCGGCGGCCTGCGTGGCCCTTCCTGCGCCTGGGCTCGGTCTTCACCGGGGCCGCGCCGATAGTGTCTGCAATCTCCTCGAGCGGATAGGTGACGATCTCGGAAAGCGTCGGGTGGTACCACGGGGCGCGCAGAAGATCGAACACGGTGGCCTTCATGGCGAGCGGCCCGGAGAAGCAGTGGATCAGCTCGCCGGCGTCCTTGCCGACGATCTCCGCGCCGATGATCCGGCCGTCCCCGGGGGTCGCGAGGACCTTCACGTAGCCGTAGTTCGCATCCATCAGGATGGATTTGCCGTGGTCGTTGAAAGGGTAGGTCGCCCGGAGGAATGGTGTGCCGTCCGCGACGAGGTCGCGTTCGAGACGGCCTATCGTCGCCAGCTGCGGATCCGTGAATACGACGTTCAACAGGAGGGAGTAGTCGACGGGCCTCAGACCCTTCACTCCGGCGGAATGTCGGGCGGCGAGTTCCCCCTGCTGGATCGCGATGTGGACGATCTCCGCCGGCCCGGAGCAGTCACCCGCCGCGTAGATGTGCGGGGCGGCCGTCTGCTGCCACTCGTTGGTGATGATCTGCCCGTTGGCACGGACGCCTACACCGGCTGCTGCAAGGTTGAGCGGCGTCGTGTTGGGCTCGCGTCCGAGGGCGTTGAAGAGGTGCGCCGCCTCGCGCCGCACGTTTCGGCCGTCGTGGACGAACTCGACGCGGAACCTGGACCCGCGATGCGCGACGGCCCGCAGCTGGGTGCCTGCGAAGAGTTCGATGCCTTCGTCGACAAACGCCTGCTGCACCACGACGGACGCCTCGGAGGAGTGATCGCGGAGAATGTTCGCGCTGCGCTGGACGAGCGTGACCCGCGAGCCGATCCGGTTGAGAAACTGTGCGAGCTCGCAGGCCACGATGCCACCGCCGAGCACGATCACGCTCTTCGGCACGAAATCCAGGTCGAGAATGTCGTCGCTCGTCCAGAACGGCACGTCGGCGAGGCCGGGCACGGGCGGAACGCTCACCTTGGAGCCCGTTCCGACGAGAAAGTGACGGCTGCGAAGGCGCCGGCCATCCGTCAGCTCCACCGTGTGGGGATCGATGAAGCGTGCGTTGGCGCGAATCAGGTCGAATCTGCCGGACTCGAGGGCCTTGACGCGGTACTCGGCGAACTCGGAGATGATCTTCCGCTTTCGCGCATGCACGGCCTTCATGTCGGCGGCGGCGCGCGGGATCCGGAGGCCGAAGGTCGCGCCCTTTTGCGCCAGATGCAGGACGTCGGCGCTGTAGAGGAGCGTCTTCGATGGCATGCATCCGCGCAGGATGCACAAACCGCCGAGCTCGCGGGCGCCATCGACGATGGCTGTTTTCAGCCCGAGCGACACGGCGATCCGAGCGGCATTGAAGCCTGCGCTACCGCCGCCAATCGCGACAAAATCGTACGTCTTCATCCGGATGAATCTCTCAGCGTCCCCGGCCGAACAGCATCGTGTGTATGGTCTTCAGCACGATGGTTGCATCGAGGCGGAACGAGAAGTGACGGATGTAGTAAAGGTCGTACTCGAGCTTCCGCAACGTGTCCTCGAGATTTGCGCCGTAGGGATAGTTGACCTGGGCCCAGCCG
>JAJYAR010000188.1 GCA_021779435.1 bacterium | reverse complement strand
CCTGCTCGCGATAGCCGTCCTTCCTTCTTCACCAACCGCCGCTGACAATCCCCCTGCGTCGACCGGCGCCGCCGGCGCGAAACGCACGTACACGGCCAGCCGCATCTCCCAGCCGCCTAAGATCGATGGCCGGCTCGATGACGCCTGCTGGGCCCAGGGTGAGTGGTCGCCTGAGTTCATCCAGTTCCACCCCCGGCATGGCGCCAGCGCCAGCGAGAACACCCGGATGAAGATCCTTTACGATGACCGCTACGTTTACGTCGGCATCCGCGCGGACGACAGCCAGCCGGACAAGATGACAATCAGCGCCGGCCCGCGCGACGAGCGCCCGGGTGACGCGCTCGGCGTCGCGTTCGACACCTACCTCGATCACCGCACCGGGTTCGAGTTCAACCTCACCTCGGCGGGGCAGAAGCTCGATTTCAGCATCGCGGACGACCGCTGGGATCGCACCTGGAATGCGGTGTGGGACGGAAAGGTCTCCCGCGACGCCACCGGATGGTCCGGTGAAATGCGCATCCCGCTCAACCAACTGCGTTACGTCGATCGCACGCCCCAGGTCTGGGGAATGCACGCGTTCCGAAAGATCGCCCGCTACAATGAGGAGTCCCAGTGGCAGCTTCTCAGCAACGACGGCTCCGGCATGGTTTACAATTTCGGCGAACTCCAGGGGCTCGTTTTACCCAAGCCGCGCCGGCACATCGAGCTGGTCCCCTACGTTTCCGGCAAATACACCACGGGCGACGGCGCGTCGCCACGCACGCGCAAGGAGGAATTTGAGGGCGGGCTCGACGCCAAGCTCCAGCTCACTTCCAGCTTCACCCTCGATGCCACGCTGAACCCGGATTTTGGACAGGTGGAGGCCGATCCATCGGAAATGAACCTCACCGCCTTTGAAACGCGGCTCGAGGAGCGGAGGCCTTTCTTCCTCGAGGGGAAGAGCATTCTCAGCTTCGAGTTCGACGACGCGGACGTATTCTATTCGCGCCGGATCGGTCGCGCGCCGTCCCTCGGTGCGCCCGGGGGCGCATACGACATTCCCGACAACACGACCATCCTTGGCGCGTGGAAGATCACGGGGAAGACCAGCAACGGCCTCTCGCTCGGCATCCTCCACGCGATGACGGACGCCGAGCACACGCATTACCTCGACGAGACCGGTCGTCAGTCCCTCGTTCTCGAACCCGCCGCCAACTACCTGATCGTGCGCGCCAAACAGGACCTCAACGGCGGCAACACCACGGTCGGCGGCATCGCCACCTTCACCGAGCGCTCAATCAAGACGGACGCACTTCGCGCCCGGCTTCCGAAGCAGGCGGTCGTCGGCGGATTCGATCTTCAACACTACTGGAACGACCGCACCTTCTTCCTCACGGCGAGAGTCATGGGCTCGCGCGTCACAGGGAACGAGGACGCGATCTCCCGTCTTCAGCGGTCGTCGGCGCGTTACTACCAGCGCCCCGATGCCGATCACCTCGATTTCGACCCGAGCCGCACCTCCCTCGACGGCTGGGCCGCTTCCGTCGACGCGGGGAAAAGCAGCAAGGGCCATTGGCGTTTCAACAACAAGTTCATCGCCCTCTCCCCCGGTCTCGAGCTCAACGACCTGGGTTATCTGTCCCAATCGGATCGCCTCCGCCAGCGCGCGAACCTCTCGTACGAGGAGAAGGAGCCCGGCCTGTTCTACCGTGATTTCGAGGTGGAAGTCGGTCACGACGGCGACTGGGACACGAGCGGCCAGCACCTCAATTCCCGGCTTGAACTCAACGTGTGGTCCGGCCTGCGGAACAACGATAGCGCAGGCTTCAATCTCTCGTACTGGCCGGAGTCGCTCGATCCGACCGCTCTCCGCGGCGGCCCCGCGCTGAAGGTTCCGTCCGCCTTCGAATACCACGTGAACTACGATACCAACGAGGACCGCATGTTCTCCGGGTGGGTGGATTTCAACCACAAGATCAGCTCAGGCCGCACCTATGAAAGCCGCAATCTGAGGGCGGGCCTGCGATTCCGGCCCATTTCCGCGGTCACGCTTTCGCTCGAGGCCGAGAAGGAGCGCACGCATGAAGACCGGCATTACGTGCCCGCGAAGTCCGCCACCGGCGCGCCGGTCTATCTGCTCTCCGGGCTCGATAGTGACACCCTGTCGTACACGTTCCGCGTGCAGTGGTTCTTCAGGCCCGAACTCTCTCTTCAATACTACGGCAGCCCATTCGGAAGCTCAGGCGCGTACTCCGGGTTTGCCCGTGTCACGGATCCGCGCGCCGGCAGCTACGCCGCCAGGGTCCGCACCGTCGTGCCGACCGGACGGATGATTGCGCCGGCGGAAGACTCCGGGATGTACGCGTTCGACGAGGACAAGGACGGCCTTCCCGATTACACGGCACGCCGCTCCGACTTCAGCTTCGGCGAATTCCGCTCGAACCTCGTTCTTCGCTGGGAATTCCGCGCCGGCTCGAACCTCTACGCCGTCTGGTCGCAGGGCCGCAACGACGGCCGCGATTTCCGCACCGGCACGTCCGGAATCATCAACCGCCTACCCGACGCACCCGTCGTCGACGTGTTCATGATCAAGTGCTCGTACTGGTTCTCGCTGTAGGAAGCCTCGATTCAAAGAGTCGACCAGCGCTCCCGGTCTGAGGCGCGCTTCCGTGTAGGTTGCGAGCTTGCTCGCAACATTGCCCCGACGTTGCGCAAAGAGCGCGCAACCCACGGCGATCCGCGAGCCGGCGAGCCGATCCGATGTTCGATGTGGCTGCGATCGCCAGCGAGTGGCGCTGTGCGGCGTCGGGCTCCCGCCGGGCAAGGCACCGGGGGCAGCGGACCCGGCCGCACCCCGGCCGAGCCGGCCCGGCAATCCTCCTCCCCGGATTGACACCCAACGCATTTCGCGACCGTCTTCTCGGTTCCGGCCCTGCAATCGTAGGCAGGACCATAACTGACATACCTATGGCAATGACTCCGCTCGAAGAAATCCGGCACTCGTGCTCGCACGTGCTGGCGACCGCACTGCTCCGCGTCTTCCCCGACGCGAAGCTCGATATCGGCCCGCCGACCGACACCGGATTCTATTACGACATCGACCTCGACCACAAACTCACGACCGACGATCTCGCGAAGATCGAGGCCGAGATGAAGAAGGTCATCGACGAGAACCAGGCGTTCAAACGCACGGAGGTCTCCCGCGACGAGGCGGTGGCGATCATCACGAAAATCGGCCAGGAGCGCTACAAGCTCGGTCGTCTCGCTGACATCCCGGAAAACGAGAAGATCTCGTTCTATCAGAACGGCGAGTTCATCGATCTCTGCGCCGGCACTCACGTCCGGTACACGAAACAGATCAAGGCGTTCAAACTGCTCTCCATCGCCGGTGCCTACCACCGCGGCGACGAGAAGAACAAGCAGCTGCAACGCATCTATGGCACAGCGTTCCAATCGAAGGACGAGCTGGCCAACTACCTGACCCAGCTCGAACAGGCCAAGCTCCGCGATCATCGGAAACTCGGTCGCGAGCTGAAGCTGTTCCACGTCGACGAGGATGTGGGCCAGGGACTCATTCTCTGGACGCCCAACGGCGCGATCATCCGCCAGGAGCTTCAGAATTTCATCAGCGAGGAGCTCCGCAAGCAGGGCTATTCGCAGGTGTTCACGCCGCACATCGGCAAACTCGAGCTCTACAAGACGTCGGGACACTTCCCCTACTACAAGGACTCGCAGTTCAAGCCGCTGTTCGAAACGGACGACCTCGCGAAGGCGATCGGCGAGAACTGCTCCTGTGGCGAGGCGTTTGCCCGGCTCGAGGCGATCTCCGCCAATCTCCGCGAGCAGGTCAACGCCCGCACCGGGCGCGACACGATCACCGAGGACCGCGTGCGCCCCGACGATCAGTTGCTCAGCGGCTTCATGCTGAAGCCGATGAACTGCCCGCATCACATCAAAATCTTCGCGTCACAGCCGCACTCCTACCGCGACCTCCCGGTCCGGCTTGCCGAGTTCGGCACCGTGTACCGCTGGGAACAGAGCGGCGAACTCAACGGCATGACGCGCGTCCGCGGCTTCACGCAGGACGACGCCCACCTGTTCTGCACCGAGGAGCAGGTCGGCGCGGAAGTCCTCGGCTGTCTCTCTCTCGTGAAGATCGTGCTCAACACCCTCGGGATGCAGGACTACCGCGTCCGCGTCGGCCTGCGCGATCCTGACTCCAACAAGTACACCGGTGCGAAGGAGAATTGGGACAAGGCCGAGAACGCCTGCCGTGAGGCGGCAAAGACGCTCGGCGTTCCGTTCACCGAGGAACCAGGCGAGGCTGCATTCTACGGCCCGAAGATCGACTTCGTGGTCAAGGACGTCATCGGCCGCGAGTGGCAGCTCGGCACGGTCCAGGTGGACTACAACCTCCCGATCCGCTTCGACCTGTCGTACATCGGCGCCGACAACCAGGCACACCGTCCGGTCATGATCCATCGCGCACCGTTCGGCTCGATGGAGCGTTTCTGCGGCGTGCTCATCGAGCACTTCGCAGGCGACTTCCCCGCCTGGCTGGCTCCGGAGCAGATCCGGCTCGTGCCGATCAGCGACAAGACGATGGAGTACGCCCGTGGACTCCTCGCACGCCTCAAGGCCGAGAACCTCCGCGCGACACTCGACGAGCACAGCGACAAGCTAGGCGCGAAGATTCGTCGCGCCGAACTCGACAAGGTTCCGTACACGATCGTCATCGGCCAGAAGGAGGCCGAAGCGAACAGCGTGTCCGTCCGTTCCCGCGCCCGTGGCGACGAGGGCGTGATGACCGCCGACGCGTACGTTGCCAAGGTCAAGGCCGAGGTCGCCGCCCGCGCCCTTCCGGACAAGAAGAAGGCGTAAGCGTCGATCCAGTTCAGTCTTCCAGGGCGCGTGCACCCCACGCGCCCTTTTTTGTTCTCGGTTTGGCGTCAGGCGGTAGGAGCAAATTCATTTGCGACCCGGGTGGAAAGCCCCCGCGTGCCGGACCTTCTGTCCACAACCTCGCAGATAAACCGGCTCCTACCGGAGGGCAGCGGTTCGGCGGTAGGAGCAGATTTATCTGCGATCCGGGCCAACGGGTCTGCAGCGCGGCTAAGAGGCGGTCTCCTACTTCGTCCCTGCAGCCGCCACCCCGCCCCGAACCGTCACCGTCTTGATCACCGCCGGCGTAACGGGCTTCGTCATGCCGCCGACGCCGCGGCTCGTCGGTTCGCTGATGATCTTGTCCACGACGTCCATCCCTGTCGTGACCTTTCCAAAGATCGTGTAGTCCGGTGAAAGCGGATAGTCGGTCTGAACGATGAAGAACTGACTCCCGTTCGAGTTCTTCCCCATGTTTGCCATGGCAACGGACCCGCGCTTGTACCCGTCACGCTAAAGCGGTGACGTCTTTTCTATCTCGTCCTCGAAAGGCTTTCCCCAGGCGCTCTGCCCGCCAAAACCGCTGCCTTCCGGGTCGCCGGTCTGAATCATAAATCCTTTCACGATCCGGTGGAATATCAGCCCATTGTAATAGCCCCTCTCCGTCAGCAGCCGGAAGTTCTCAACCGCCTTCGGCGCGACAGCGGGCAGGAGCTCGAATTCAATCACACCGTGATCGGTATCCAGCGTCGCGACGAGGGGCGCTGGTTTCGGCGCTTCCTTCTTCTGCCCGCAACCCGCTGTCCAAAACAGCGCGCAAGCCGAAACAAGACACACCACCAATCCCGGGAGGTTTCGAATGCGGATCATGCCACCCATATTGGGCGGCGAGCGCCGAAAGTTGAAGGTCGAATGTTCGACCCGGATTCCGAAATAGGGTTACCGGGCATTCGTGGGGCGGTTGTGAGTTGAGGTAGGGCCGGACCGCTGGGCCGGCCGTCTGTCGCCGAAAACACGGCGTGTGGGCACCCCGCCCACAGCGCACTTGGAGCGCAACTGCGAAGGGCGCTAAAAGACGCTCAGCTGCAGGCTGCGCGCTTGCCGCGCATCGTTGCGAGCAAGCTCGCAACCTACATTGCCCGTCCGGGACTGCCAC
>JAJYAR010000187.1 GCA_021779435.1 bacterium | reverse complement strand
CGCGGCCACATTCGCCGCGCTTGGTACGACCGATCTCATTTACGCCTGCGGGGGAGGAATCATGGCCCACCCGGGAGGCATCGCCGCCGGCGTGGCGAGCGTCCGGCAGGCCTGGGAAGCCGCGGTGACCGGCATCGACCTGGACGAATACGCTCGCGGGCACGCGGAGCTTCGCGAGGCGCTGGCACGGTTCCGAAGATGAGCCACGCGCAAGAAAGGTGGCCGCTGTTCAGTTTCTACGGAGACGACTTCACCGGCTCCACTGACGTACTCGAAGCTTTCGGAACCGCGGGCATTCCCGCGGTGCTGTTCCTGAAGCCTCCGGATGCCGGCCTTTGGCGGCGGTCCGAAGGCTGCCTCGCCGTGGGCCTGGCCGGAGAGAGCCGAAGCCGCTCGCCCGAATGGATGCGGCGCGAGTTGCCCGCGCTGTTCGAGCGAATGGCAAGCTTCGGCGCGCCCATCTTCCAGTACAAAGTTTGCTCCACCTTTGACAGCGCTCCTGAAACCGGCAGCATCGGCTGCGCCATCGAGATCGGGCGTCAGGTCTTCGGCTCGAGCATCGTGCCGGTGATTCCGGCGGCGCCTCGCCTCGGTCGGTTCGTGGCGTTCTCCAACTTGTTCGCCAATCAGGACGGCAAGACTTACCGGATCGACCGTCATCCCACAATGCGCCATCATCCTGTGACACCCATGACCGAGAGCGACCTCCGACTGCATCTGGCGCAACAGACGGCGCTTCGAATCGCCGCGTTTGAGCTGCCGGGACTCTGCGCCGGCGACGCGGCATGGGAGCGCGTGCTCGCCGCGCGGCCGGACATCGTGCTCTTCGATGGCGTCGAGGAAGAAACGCTCGTCGCTTCGGCCCACCGTGTGTGGGAGAACCGGACGGCCCAGCCTTTCGTCGTCGCCGCTTCCGGCTTCACCTACGGCCTGATCGAGCACTGGCGGCGCAGCGGCCTGATCTCCGGCGCCGCGCCGCCGCCCCAAACGCCCGCTGCCGACAGGATCCTCGTGCTGTCCGGAAGCTGCTCGCCGGCCACCGAACGCCAGCTTCGACACGCCCTCGCCAACGGTTTCGCCGGCGTGCGCGTGGACACCGCGCGCCTCCTCGATGGCGGTGAAACCGAAACCTATGCCGCCGCACTCATCGCGGAAGCCGCTGGCCATCTGAACGCCGGCCGCAGTGCCGCGCTTTATTCCGCGCTGGGCCCAGGAGATTGCGGCCCCAATGTGGACCGCGCCGCATTGGCGCGTGGCTGCGGGCGCCTCACGAAGGAATTGATCGCCCGCACCGGCGTGCGCCGTCTTGTCGTGGCCGGAGGCGACACGGCAAGCCACGCCGTGCGCGAACTCGATCTCTCCGCGCTCAGTTTCGCGGCCCGCGCCGCCACCGGCGCGCCGCTGTGCCGGGCGCACAGCGATGATGCCGCCTTCAATGGCCTGGAACTCGTGCTCAAAGGCGGGCAGGTCGGAGCAGAAACATTTTTCTTAGATATGTTGCAAGGTACGGAGAGCTAAATTCATGGCCGTCACAGTCGCCTACATTCATACAAGTCATGTCCTGATTCCGATATTCAACGAGATCTCCCGGCGCGAAATGCCCAGTGCCGAACAGTTTCACATGGTGGACGAAAGCCTGATCAAGAACACGATTCGCGACCGGCGCCTGACCCCAACCACAACGCGCCGCGTCATCGGGATGGTGCAGTTGGCTCGCGAAGGCGGCGCGGATGCTGTCGTCGTCACGTGTTCGTCCATCGGTCCGGCGGCCGCGATGGCGAGCCGGTTGTTCGAATTTCCCGTCGTGCGCGTCGATGACGCAATGGCCGAAGAGGCGGTGCGCGCCGGGCGCAGAATCGGAGTCGCCGCCACGCTGCGCACCACGCTTGAGCCGACCCTTGCCCTGCTCAAAGAGAAGGCCGAGGCCACACATCGCGACGTCGAGTTGGTCGAATCGCTCTGCGAGGGCGCCTTCGAGGCCGTCGTCGCCGGGGACCGCGTCCGGCACGACCTCATGCTGTGCGAGTCGCTCCGCAAACTGATGGCGGAAGTCGACGTCGTGGTCCTCGCCCAGGCTTCGATGGCCGGCGTGGTCGACGCCATGCCCGATAAGCCGCCGGCGCCGCCGATTCTGACCAGCCCGGAACGCGCCGTGCGCCGCGCCCGCCAACTGCTGTTCCCCACTTCGGCGGACGTAGAGTAGAACCACCGTGAGGCGGCGCGGCATCGTCCTCGTCTTTCTTTCGTCCCTGTCGGTCCTGACGTTTCTGGACCGTCTCTGCATCGCCGTGGCCGGTCCGAGGATCCAGCGGGATCTCGCCTTGACGCCGGAACTCTGGGGCTGGGTGCTGGGCGCCTTCGCGCTCGCCTACGGCCTCTTCGAAATCCCCTCCGGCGCCTCCGGGGACCGCACCGGGCCCCGCCGCGCACTCTCGCGCATCGTCCTCTGGTGGAGTTGTTTCACCGCTCTCACCGGCGCGGCAGCGGGATTCCGGTCCCTTGTGGCAACCCAGTTCCTGTTTGGAGCCGGTGAGGCGGGCGCATACCCCAATGCCGCCGGGGTTATCGCGCGCTGGTTTCCGCCCCGCGAACGGGCGCGCGCGCAGGGCGCCATTTGGGCGTCGAGCCGCCTCGGAGGTGCCCTCGCCCCTCTCCTCATCGTTCCCTTGCTCGGCACCGCGGGCTGGCGCGCCACCTTCGTGCTTCTCGGCGCTGTGGGCGTCGTGTGGGGGCTGTCCTGGCGCGCCTGGTTTCACGATCATCCTTACGAACAACCCGGCATGACCGCCGCCGAACTCGCCGAAATCGGCCCGCCGCACTCCCGCGCGAGCCGCCACAACGCTCCCTGGCGCGCGCTACTTGCGCACCGTCAGGTCTGGCTGCTGGCCGCCATGTACTGGTGCTATGTCTGGGCGTCGTGGTTCTACTTCACCTGGTTCCCGACTTACCTCGTCCGCGGCGCCGGCTTCACCGAGCGCGAAATGGCCCTAGTTTCCGCGCTCCCCTTCGTGCTCGGCTGCTGCGGAAACCTTGCCGGCGGCGCACTCAGTGATCGTCTCACCGCGCGCTTCGGTGCGAAAATCGGCCGCAGCGCACTCGGCTCCGCGAGTCTTGCCGCATCGAGCGCCCTCATCCTCGCCCTGGCCTTCAGCAGTCACAAGCGCGGGGTCATCCTGCTGTCGGCCGCGGGATTCGGTGTGCTTGACCTCATGCTCCCCGCGGCCTGGAGCGCCTGCGTCGACATCGGCCGCTCTTACGCCGGTGTTGTATCCGCCGTCATGAATTCAGCCGGTCTTTTCGGCGGTTTCGTCTGCACCGTTCTGTTCGGATATCTGGTCCGCCGAACCGGTTCCTACCGCGCGCCCATCGCTCTCATCGCCGTCATGGTGCTCGCCGCCGCCATCCTGTTTTTCTTCGTCAACCCGGGCGAGCCCTTGCTCGAAACGGAACCGGAGGGAAGCTCGCGCGTGGCCGCGGCCTGAGGCTCGTTATGCAAGCTACGCCTGCCGGCGCTTCGCCATCAGCAGATGCTCGCAGACCAAAACCAGTTCCCCGCGCTGGTTCTTCGCCTCGCACGACTCCACCACAATGCCGTGCGCCGGAGACTTCGGGCTGTCTCGCTTCCCTTTGATCGTCACCGTTACCGTAATCGTGTCCCCAATAAAGACGGGCTGGAGAAAGCGCAGGCGGTCGTACCCATACGAAAACGCCTCCGGATTCACCGCCCCGGCCGTGAGGCCGACCGCCACGCTGAAGATCAGCGTCCCGTGAGCGATGCGCTGGCCGAACGGCTGCGTTTTGCACCACTCGGCGTCCATGTGGTGCGGATAAAAATCGCCAGTCTGCCCGGCGTGGATGACAATATCGGCTTCCGATATCGTCCGGCCCAGCGTCTTCCGTGTTTCCCCTACGGCGTAATCCTCAAAAAATCGCGGTTCGATCAACCTTTACTCCTTACTCGCAAAATGATTCTATAGCAGATGCACGCCCGCGCCGATGGAAACACCAGTCACGCGCCGCTCGCTTCTGCTGGCCGCCGCCGGCCTACGCGCCGAGACGGCATCCGTAAACGTCTTCGAAACACCCTATAAGTACGGCAAACTGATTCTACAGGCGTCCGTTGACCCCGCCTCTTTCGACAGCCGCAGCGTCGATTGCCCGTTCGTTTTTCACCATGGGCATAGCTTCTACATGACGTATGCCGGCTTCGACGGTGTTGGCTATCAAACCGGCCTCGCCGCCTCAGAAGACCTGCTAACCTGGCGCCGCCTGGGCTGTATTTTGCGGCGCGATCCCTCTTCTCCCGTCATTCGCTATAACGTCGCGCTGAACTGGATCCTCCGCGAAAACGCGCTCCACTCGCCGGGCCGCGCCGTGAAAGTGAACGGACGCTTTCTGGGAGTCTTTCACGCCTATCCGGGCTCGGGCTATGAACAGGGGCCGGCAGTCATTGGACTCTGCACCAGCCACGACCTGCTCCGCTGGGAAATCGGGGATATCGTCCTCCGGCCCGAAGACGGCGCTGCCTGGGAACGAGGAGGCCTCTATAAGCCCTGCCTTGTAAGTCACCGTGGCACTTACTATCTCTTCTACAATGCCAAGAATGCCGAAAAGCACTGGCGTGAACAGACCGGCCTCGCAACTTCAACCGATCTGAAGCACTGGAAACGGTACGAGGGCAACCCCGTTATCGCCAACGGCCCTCCCGGCAGTCCGGACGAACGCTTCGCAAGCGACCCTTGCGTACTTCTCTACCGCGATACGTGGGCGGCGTATTACTACGGTCTCGACGCGCGCGGCAGAGCCCGGGATCTGCTCGCGCTCGGCAAAAGCCCGGAGCACTTCGAAAAGGTCCCGGCAATCATGGTCGATGCCGGCCCGCCCGGCAGCGTGGATGAAGACTACGCCCACAAGCCAGGCATCGTCTTTCACGACGGCAGTCTCTACCACTTCTACTGCGCCGTCAGCGGCCGTTGGCCTCGAGAAGTCCGCGGCATCTCTGTGGCGCGCTCCCGTCCCTGGAAGCCATCGCGCTCAGCAGACGAGACACTTTGAGATCTGCTCGTGCACCAGCACTTCCACAAACCAGCCTAAAAGGACGAGCACCGGAGTCTCGGGCAGGCCGGCGGCATGGGCGCAGATTGTGACCGCCGACCCTTCGCGCGCCGGAGGGCCCCCGGTAACGCAGGCGGACGTGTGGCCGTCCTCGCGGCGGAAACACCATCGTGCGCTCCAGAAGTGGACGGTGTTCCAGCAATATCGCGCGCCGCTCCGGAAGTGTACCGAACCGCTCCCGCCCCACCGCGGCGTCAGTGTCGCGATCGGTTCGTCCTGACCTGCGGCATGAACCTGGATGTAGCACGGCAGCGAGTCTTCGCGACGCGTGAACGTCCACCGCTGGCCGGAGATCTCGCCCACGGCCCGGTTTTCCGAATCCGGATCGAACGTCAGTGATCCGGCTTCGATATCGTCCGCCCGAAGAATATACTTCCACTCCGGGCCATGCGATTCCACCCAGCGCAGATCTTTGTCCGCCAAGTCCTTGAGGGTCAACATAGCAACCTCCCCCTTCGCCGGATCACTCGCTTGATTCCAGCCCCGACCCATCGTCAACGCGCCTCTTTCCCCCATCATAAGTAGTATTCGGCAATGTATCTGACCGCGATGGCAAGAACCATAAAACCCAGAGACAACTTGATCCAGACCTCCGCAAGAAAGCGCTGCAGCCAAGCTCCGGCGTAGGCCCCCAGCAGCCCTCCGAATCCGAACATCGCGCCAAGCAGCCAATCCGGGTGAACCGCGGCATGGTTGGTGAGATAACCCGCTCCCTCGAACGCGCACACACCCGCGAGCGACGCAACGAAAGTGCCCGCCAGCGTAGCGCCCGCAACGGTGTATGGCGGAAGGCGGAGGACCGAGACAAGACAAGGCGCCAGAATCGCGTTCCCTCCGGCTCCGTAAGCCCCGAAGAGCATCCCGACTCCGAGCGAAACCGCGGCGAGCGGCCCTGGACGAAAACCGTAACAGCGTCCTTGAAA
>JAJYAR010000186.1 GCA_021779435.1 bacterium | reverse complement strand
GGCGTCGCCGGTCTCGACGAAGCTTGCCGCATCCGCACTCGTGCAGCAGGCCGCGACGGTCGTGGCATAGCGCCGCACGCGCGTTTTCCCGCCCAGCTCGGTTTCTGCCGGTCTCCGCTCGCGGGCAGACCAGCTCCCTCGCGTCGGATCGTGAATCAATTTTGCCCCTACCGCCTGGGCGCCGCTTCCCGGTAGGCGCAGATTCATCTGCGATGTCTTCATCCGGCCCGGCTTGTGTCACCGTAACAGTGGCTTCGGATTCGGCGTCACCATTGGCATGGCACCCAAAGAATCGGCTTCGCGCGCCTGCCCGTCGCGGCTAAGTTGAGCGTTTCATGCACCAGCCGACCTCAGATCTACGCATCCGGGCGCAAAAGCCGCTGATCGCTCCGGCGATCCTCGAGGAGGAGCTGCCGCTCAGCGACGCCAGTGCCGAATTCGTGGCTGCGAAACGCCGGGAGATCGCGGCGATCTTCACCGGCATCGACGACCGGCTCGCCGTGGTTGTCGGACCGTGCTCGATCCACGACCCCGAGGCGGCATTGGAATACGCGGAGCTGCTGAGGCAGGCGGCGGCGCTTCACCCGGCCGAGCTGCTCGTCGTAATGCGCGTGTATTTCGAAAAGCCCAGGACGGTCGTCGGCTGGAAGGGCCTCATCAACGACCCGTTTCTCGACGGCACTTATCAGATCAACGCAGGCCTGCGGATGGCCCGGAAGCTCATGCGGGACGTCGTTTCGCTGGGCCTGCTGGTCGGAACCGAGTTCCTGGATACGACGCTGGGCCAGTATTACGCGGATCTCGTCGCCTGGGGTGCGATCGGCGCCCGGACGGTCGAGAGCCAGGTGCACCGCGAGCTCGCGTCCGGACTTTCGATGCCCGTCGGTTTCAAGAACCGCACCGACGGCGACATCGGCGTTGCGGTCGATGCGATCCGCTCGTCCCGTCACCCTCACTGGTTTCCCTCGCTGACGCGCGAGGGCGCCCCGGCGGTCATGGGGACCGCGGGCAACGACCACACGCACCTCGTCCTTCGGGGAGGCGCGGCCGGCCCCAACTACTCGCCGGCACACGTCAAGGCGGCCGTCGACCTTCTGAGACAGCACGAGCTGCCGCCGCACGTCATGGTCGATTGCAGCCACGCCAATAGCGGGAAGAACGCCGCGCGGCAGCCGGCGGTCGCACGCGAGATCGCCGCCCAGATCGCCGGGGGCGAGCGGGCGATCGCGGGCGTCATGATCGAGAGCAATCTTCTCGCGGGATCGCAGGATTTCCGCGCCCGGCCTCTCGTTCACGGCCGCAGCATCACCGATCCGTGCCTCGCCTGGGAGCAGACGCTCCCGCTTTTCGCCCAGCTTGCGGAGGCGGTGCGCGCCCGCCGCGCCCGAGGTTCGTTCGCCCAATGACCTCGTCGGCAAAGGACCTTGTCGCCGAGCTCCGTTCGTTGCGCAACGAGCGGAACATCGAGGGCATGCGACGCTTTGGGATCACCACGCACAACGGAATGCTTGGCGTTTCCGCACCGGTGCTTCGCGGCATCGCACGCGCCCATCGGCGCGACCACGCGCTGGCGCTCGGCCTGTGGGATAGCGGAATCCACGACGCCCGCGCGCTTGCCACGCTGGTGGACGATCCGCGGCAGGTCACCGTCGCACAGATGAACCGCTGGATCCGGGATCTCGACAACTGGGCGATCACCGACGCAGCGGCGTTTCTCTTCGACCGCACCCCGTATGCCGAGGAGCGCGCCCATGCCTGGAGCCACCGGAAACCGGAGTTCGAGAAACGAGCCGCATTTTCAATCATGGCGGGGATGGCGGTGCATCGAAAGGAACTGCCCGATGACGTGTTCCTCCGCTTTCTTCCGGTCATCGAGCGCGAGAGCACGGATGAGAGGAATTTCGTGCGCAAGGCCGTGAACTGGGCGCTGCGGCAGATCGGAAAACGCAACGTCGCTCTCAACACCGCGGCGATCGCCGCCGCGGAGCAAATCCGCCAGATCGATTCCCGGTCCGCTCGTTGGATCGCCGCCGATGCCCTGCGGGAACTCCGCAGCTGGAAACCGCGCACCGGCGCTCGCCGTTCCCGCTGAACCTCGCGCGACTAGCAGCGTCACCACCCCGCAAGCGCGCGTAATCGCGCCCAACCCATTTTGTCACCCATTAGGTGACAATGTATCCACCGCTCCCTCGTACGGACTGGATACATCCCCACCGACACACGGCCGGCCAGCGGTCCGAGTCTGCCACACGCCTTCGCGCTCACTCGCGTCCTTGGCAGTCACCGTACCTTGGCCCGGATTCGTGCCCATCTGAGTTCATCCGTGATTCAAGTTGCCCGATCCTTCGTGCCTATTCGCGGTTCAACTTCGGTCTTCAGGTTGGTTGGTCGACGTTGCCGAAGTCGGGCCGCGGACTCACGAATCCAGGAGCTTGCGGGCGGCGCGGAGCACCTCGCTGAGCGCGTAGGGCTTTCTCAGCCGCGCCTGCCTTGCCGGCGGCACGGAATCGAGCGGCGGCTCCTGCTCGCGATCACTGACGCTCAGCACGCGCAGGTCGGAGCGATGCCCGAGAATCCGCCGGACCAGCTTTTCACAGTCCGTGCGCGTGCTCGCGATCAGAAGCTGGACGGCACGGAGCCGCTCGGCATCGCGCGGCGCCTCGGAGCACGCGGCCAGCGCCGTCACCCGGTAACCGTCTGCCGTGAGCATGCCGGCAACCATCTTCCGCACGACTTCGTCAGCCTCGAGCAACCACACCGTTTCGTTGCCTTTCAACGAAGGCAGCGGCGCGACGGGCACGACCGGGGGCTGTTCGACGGGAGTCTCAACCGCAGGCAGCAGGATCTCGAAATGGGAGCCGACGAGGACCTCGCTGCTCACGGAGATGGTCCCGCCGCTCTGCTGGACGACGCCGTAGACGAGCGCAAGACCGAGCCCCGTCCCCTTTCCCTCCGGCTTGGTGGTGAAGAACGGCTCGAAAAGGTGCTTCATCGTCTCGGTGTCCATGCCGGTGCCGTTATCCGAGACGCGGAGGACAACGTAGCGCCCCGGGGCCAGGTCCGTCGCGCGTCGGTTCAAGCCGGCGCTGACCTCGCGGTTTGAAGTCGAAACGAGGATACGGCCCTTGTCGCGAAGCGCATCACGGGCGTTCAGCACCAGGTTCAGGAGCACCTGCTGGAACTGCGCGGCATCCGTGCGAATATTCGCCAGGTTGTCGGCAAGTTCGAGATCCAGCCGCCCGGCGGCGCCGATCAGCTTCCGCAGGATCTCCACGTTGTCGCGGATCAGGTCGTTGAGATTGAGCACGCGGGCGTCCAGCGGCTGGCGCCGGCTGAACGCAAGGAGCTGTTGCGTGAGGGCGGCGGCCTTGCGCCCCGCATTGTGGATTTCCGACACCTGCCGCATCGCCTGCGGGTTGGCCGACACGTGCGCCGCGAGGATTTCGCAGTACCCGTTGATCACCGAAACGAGATTGTTGAAGTCGTGCGCCACGCCGCCAGCGAGCCGTCCGACGGCGTCGAGCCGCTGCGAGTGTACCAGCGCTTCCTGCAACCGGCGCTTCTCCGTCTGGTCGCGGTACGTCGCGATCACGTGCGTCACCGAGCCATCCGGCGCACAAAGCGGGTCAATGCTCCACGCGACGGCAACCGTCGAGCCGTCGGCGCGCACGATGTAACCCTCTCCCGTGAGCGGCTCGCCCTGGCGCGCGCGCCTGAGCCACCCGCGAATGCGCTGGATGTCGACGCGGTCCGCGTGGAGCACCTCGTAGTCCTCGCCGACCAGCTTTTCCGTCGAATGCCCCGTCAGCGCGCAAAAGCTGTCGTTCGCGAAGGTGATCCGCAGTGAACAGGATCCGGCGCGACGTTCCGCGATGAACACTCCCGCGCTCTGCGCACGCAGCGCCGCGGCGAGCAGGGCGACCGACACGGCCGTCTTTTTCGGGAGCGAGGTGGATTTTGAACGGTCGCGGGGCACGCTGGAGCCGGCATCAAAGCCCCTCCGCCGCGGCAAAGGAAGAGGGAACTGATTGACCATGCCGCGGCAAAGCCGCCGTCAGGGCGCGAGTCGCTCAACCGACCAGCCATCCTTCTCGCGGCGATACCGCAACCTGTCGTGCAGCCGGCTGCGCCGTCCCTGCCAGAACTCCACGGTTTCCGGCGCCAGCCTCCAGCCGCCCCAGGTCGCAGGCACCGGGACCTCCTTGCCGGCGTATTTCTGCTCAAGCACCTTCAATGTCTGCTCCAGGACCTTCCTGTCAGCGATGACCGAACTCTGGGGAGACGCCCAGGCGCCCAGCTGGTTTGCGCGGGGCCGGGCATGAAAATAGGCCTCGCTTTCCTCACGTGCGATCTTGGTGACGGTGCCCTCCACGATGATCTGTCGCTCCATCGCGATCCACGGGAACGTGAGGACCGCGCGCGGATTGGCCTCCAGCTCCCGGCCTTTGCGGCTTTCGTAATTGGAATAGAAGACGAACCCGCGCCCGTCGATCGCCTTGAGGAGGACGGTACGGGCGGAGGGCCGGCCGTCACGGGTTGCCGTGCCGAGCACCATCGCGTTGGGCTCGGCCAGCTTCGCCGCCTGCGCCTCGGCGAACCACTTCTCGAACTGACGGAACGGGTCGCGTGCGAGATCCTTCTCGGCGAGCCCGGCGAGAGAATAGTCTTTCCTCAGGTCGGCCAGTGTCATCGTCCCGGACGCTGTCCCGGCCCCGAGCCGCTGTCAAAAGTGATCCGGCTTTCGTTTTTACGTAAACGAGTGATTGTGTCGGAGCTTCCGTACACCCCATGACCGCTGCCCGCTACATCGATTCTCACCGCCACGCTTTGTTGGCGAGGTTGCAGCGTCTCGTTTCGTTCCGGACGGTCAACCCGCCCGGCGACCACTACGATGCGATCACCCGCTGGCTGACGAACGAACTGGCGCGCCTCGGCCTGAACGCGCGTCGCTACGCCATGCCGAGAGCGCTCCTGCGGAAGGTGCTTCCCCGCGAGCAGCAGGGATATCCGCGCTACAACGTTCTCGCAATGCTCGGCACACCCGGCGCCGGCAGGACGATTCATTTCAACGCCCATTACGACGTTGTTCCCGTTTCGGGCCGGTGGAGGCACGGCGATGCGTTCAGCGGAGCCGTGAAGGCGGGCTGGATTTACGGTCGCGGCACCGCGGATATGAAGGGCTCGATCGCGAGCCTTCTCACTGCACTCGAGGCGCTTCAGAGGACGGGTACCACCCCGAAACTGAACATCGAGGTGTCCTTCACCGCGGACGAGGAGACGGACTCCGAACTCGGCTCGAGCTGGCTCGTTCGAAATGCGCCGATCCGGCCGGATTACGCGGTCGTGATGGAAGGAGGCGAAGGCAACGCCGTCTGCTGCGGACACAATGGAACGCTCTGGCTGGAGGTCGTCGTGCATGGCCGGGCGGCGCACGGATCGCGACCCGACCAGGGCATCAACGCGCTGGAGAAGATGGCGGCCCTTGTTCTCGCGCTGGAGGACTACAAGAAGCGGCTCGCCGGCACGTCCTGGGAGACGCCGCAGGGCACGACGATGCAGCCGACCATCAACGTAGGGGGCGTGTTCGACTGCGGCGAGGGCGCGAAGATAAACACCGTTCCCGCGCGGGCTGCGTTCACGATCGATCGACGCGTTCTCCCCATCGAAAACCACGCCGCCGCCGAAAAGGAGCTCCGCGCTTTCCTCGCCACCGCGGCGCGCGAGATCCCCGACTGCTCGATCGAGGTCCGAAAGATCTCCGAGAACTTCGCCTGCTTCTCAGAACCGGAGCACCCGTTATTCGCCGCAATGTCCGACTGCGTCACCCGCGTGCGGCGCGAGCCGGCCGTTTTCAGCGTGTCCACCGGCTTCAACGACATGCATTTCTTCTCCCACGCCCTCCGGATCCCGACGCTCGGCTACGGTCCCGGCGGGGAACGCATCCATGCCGTGAACGAACGGGCGCAGGTGAAGGAGCTGGTCGCCGCCGCGAAGATCTACGTCGATCTCGTCACCCGTTTCGACGGACACAGCGGCTGACGCTCCGCTCTCTAGGAGCCGAGGCCGTTGCGGATCATGCTCACGGCGATGGCCGCGAGCAGCATGGCGATGATCTTCGAGATCGCGCGCAAACCGGCCCGCC
>JAJYAR010000185.1 GCA_021779435.1 bacterium | reverse complement strand
AGGCCGGGGAGGGCATCGCCCATCTCCCCCTCGATTTCCGCCTTGGGCGTGAGCGCCGCCACGGAATCGATCACGATCAGATCGACCGAGCCGGAGCGCACCAACGCGTCGACGATCTCCAACGCCTGTTCCCCGGTGTCGGGCTGGGAGATCAGCAGATCCTGGAGATTGACGCCGAGCTTCTGCGCATACTGCGAATCGAGCGCGTGCTCGGCGTCGATGAACGCACAGGTGCCGCCCATCTTCTGCATCTCGGCGATCACCTGCAGCGTGAGCGTGGTCTTGCCGGAGGATTCCGGCCCGTAGATCTCCACCACGCGCCCGCGCGGCAGGCCGCCCACGCCAAGCGCGATGTCCAGACCCAGCGATCCGGTGGATACCGTCTGGATGTCTTCGACGACCTCGCCGTCGGCGAGGCGCATGATCGACCCCTTGCCGAACTGCTTCTCGATTTGTGCCAGCGCAGCCGCGAGTGCCTTCTGCCGTTCCTTGTTTTCCGCCACGAAGGCGCTCCTTCCGTCGTCCATGATTTCTCCCGCCGAGGCGATACTGAATGAAAATCCAGTATTACTGTAAATTCCTTCACGCCCGGCGTCAAGCCCGTTCCCGGTAGGCGCAACCCGGCGCCCGCGCGCCGACCGGGCGCGCGCTGCGCAGTTCGACCGCAGTTCGACCGCAGTTCGGTTATACTCCGCAGCCTTCGGCGGATTAGCTCAGCTGGTTAGAGCAGAGGAATCATAATCCTTGTGTCCGGGGTTCGAGTCCCTGATCCGCCACCACCTTTCTTCTGCTCGTCCCTCCGTTCCGAGGGGCGGACCTTGTCCCGATGGCGTACTCCACCCAGACGGCGAACAGCTACACCCTGCGCGTGACGTGTCCGGCGACGACCGGGCTCATCGCCGCGATCACCCACCACCTGGCGATCCGGCAGTTCGACATCACCGAGCTGTCGCAGTACGACGACGCGGAAACCCGGCGATTCTTCCTGCGCTGCGTGTTCGTGGTGCCGCCGGACTTTTCCGGTGCGGTCCTCGACACCGACTTCCACGACACCGCGGCCCGGTTTTCGATGGACTGGACGCTGCGGCGCAACGATCGCCCCTACCGGGCGCTGCTGCTCGTCTCGAAAGTCGATCACTGCCTGCGCGACCTGCTCTACCGATGGGAGCTGGGCGAATTGCCGATGGCCATCGCCGGGATCGCATCCAATCACGCCTTGCTGGAACCGGTTGCCGCCCGCGCCGGGGTGGCGTTCCATCACCTGCCGATCGTGGGCGGAGACAAGATGGCGCAGGAAGAGGCGCTGCGGCGCCTCATCGCCGACACGGCAACCGATATCGTCGTGCTGGCGCGATACATGCAGATCCTGAGCGACCGGTTCACGCGCGATTTCGCCGGCCGCTGCATCAACATCCATCATTCGTTCCTGCCCAGCTTCAAGGGGGGTTCGCCCTATGCCCAGGCGCATGCCCGGGGCGTCAAGCTGATCGGCGCCACCGCGCACTATGTGACCAGCGACCTGGACGAAGGGCCGATCATCGAGCAGGACGTGCGCCCGGTCGACCACCGGCACTCGGTCGCGGAAATGGAAGCGCTGGGCCGCGACATCGAGGCGGCCGTGCTGGCACGCGCCCTCCGGCATCACCTGGAGGATCGCGTGTTCATCGACGGCAACAAGACCATCGTCTTTGCATGACGGGGAGGTCCCGGTAACGGGGGCTTCGATGGGCCGCAACAGAGCATGCGGCCGGTGCGCCCTGCCGGACGGACGAAAAGAAAACGGGTACGTTCTTGCGAACGCACCCGTAAAAGAAACGCACCCATCCAGGGCGCAGCACCACACGCAACGAAAGGCCCCGTTGCCAGGGCCTTTCTGGCTCGCCCGGGAATGCGCAGATTCGCTGGCGCATCCCCTGACGGACCGCTGGCGCATGGGAAGGAGCGCCAGCTGAAACCGGAAACCGCCGGTTGACTACATTGTGGCAAGCGCCGCCGGACTCGACATGACCTAGGTCAAACAGCGGTGTTGCGGGGCTCCGCGCGGCGCGCCGCTCCGGGTTTCACGCCGCGACGGCGTCGAATGTCTCTTCGAGGATCCGCAAGCCTTCGTCGAGGATCGCATCGCTCGCCGTGAGCGGCACCATGATCCGCAACACATTGGAATTCGATCCGGCCGAAAGGAGCACCAGCCCGCGCCGGGCCGCTTCGGCGACGATGCGCGTCGTCCGCTCCGTCGCGGGCGCATCGTGGTTTCCGCCGTCGAACAATTCGGCCGCGATCATCGCGCCCAGTCCGCGGACATCTCCCACGCAAGCGTGTCGCGCGGCAATGCGCTCCAGTCCGGCCCGCAGGCGTCGCCCGACCTCCTGCGCCCGTGCGAGCAGACCCTCCTGTTCGAACACGTTGAGGACTTCCAGTGCGGCAGCGGCCGCCAGGGGATTGCCGCCGTAGGTGCCCCCCAGCGCGCCCGGCCCCAGCGCATCCATGATGTCCGCACGCCCGACGACGCCGGAGATCGGAAAGCCGCCCGCCATCGATTTCGCCATCGTGATCAGATCCGGCACCACGCCCGAATGCTCGATCGCGAACCAGGTTCCGGTGCGACCCGCGCCGCTCTGGATCTCGTCGGCGATCAGCAGGATTCCATGCCGATCGCACAATTCGCGCAGCGCTCGCAGAAACTCGAACGGTGCAACGTAGAACCCGCCCTCTCCCTGCACCGGCTCGACGATGATCGCGGCCACACGCTCGGGCCCGATATCGTTGCGGAACAAGTGTTCGATCGAGGCCAGCGCGTCCTCGACGCCGATGCCGAACAACGGGTTGGGAAACCGGGCGTGGTAGACCTCACCCGGGAACGGCCCGATTCCCGTCTTGTACGGCGCCACCTTGCCGGTCAACGACAAGGTCATCATCGTGCGCCCGTGGAACCCGCCGCTGAAGGCGATCAGCCCCGGCCGGCCGGTGTAGCCTCGCGCGATCTTGACGGCGTTCTCCACCGCTTCCGCGCCCGTCGTGGCGAAGAAGGACTTTTTCGGCGCGTCCCCGGGAGCCAGCGCGTTGCAGCGTTCCGCCAACTCGACCAGGGGCTCGTATGCAAGCAACTGAAATGCCGTGTGCGTGAACCGGCCCAGCTGGGCCTGCACCGCGGCGACCACCTTGGGATGCCGGTGGCCGGTATTGACCACGCAGATGCCGCCGGCGAAATCGACGTAGCGCTTGCCCTCGACGTCCCAGATTTCGGCGTTTTCGGCGCGGTCGACGAATATTGCGTGCACCTGTCCCGAGCCGCGCGGCATGGCGGCGCGGCGGCGCGCCATCAGCTCCGCATTGGTTTTGGCGGGGCGCACGGTTTCCTGGGGATCGCGTTTCATCTCATCTCCGCGGAGTGGGGTACCCTTCACCGCGGCATTGTAGCGAGGGCGCGCCCCTCCCCGGGAACGCGGAGCGGGAAAGCGCCCGCGCTAGGCGCGCTGCGGGTGCGCAACATGCACCGCCCACAGGCGGGCCAGGTCGGCCGCACCGTCGGTGCCGCCGACCTGGCGGAAAGCCGCGAGCGCCTTGGCGTCGTCGCCTGCCATCCAGTATGCGATGGCGAGGTGCAGGCGCCCATCTTCCGGATGCGCGATCCCACCCTGCCGCAATCCGCGCTCCATCCGCGCCAGCCCGACCGCGGCATTGCCGTTGAGCACATCGTTGAATCCGATGTTGAGCAAGGCATCGCCTGTGTGGGCCTTCTTCGCCTCGACCGTGTCCCCGGCGCGGTCCCGCCGATCTTCGGCGAGGTCCTTTTTCACGAGCGCCTCCAGACGCCGTTCCCGCCCGGCGCCCGGGCCTTTGCCGAACACGCCGCCGGCCACGGCCGCATCCACGACCTTTTGCGCCTCGGCGGGGAAGCCCGCCTGCAGATCCAGTTGCGCCATGGTCATCGCATCCGATTCCTGCGTCAGCAATCCCAGGGCAAACCGCAGCCGCAGCAGATCCAGGCCGAGACGATCGGGGAATTTCGGATTGCTCTCGATCCGCGCCAACGCCAGGCGCCAATATGCCTTCTTGGGGTAGGCGGCAAGCAGGCGGTCGAGCGCATCCGCGGCGTCGGTGCGATTCCCGAGGTGGTCCTCGCAGGAGAGCAGCAGTTGCAGATGCGCCTCGGACGGCGTGCGCCCGGCCGCGGCATCCGCCGCAAGAAGCTGGCGCAGTGCCTGGGCTGCCGGGCCATATTCCTTGCGCAGATATCGGGAATCGATGGCGACATCCTGCATCGCCGGATCGGGGCCGCCGTCATGCAGGACCCGATCCGCCCAGTGCGCCGCCTGCTCGTAATTTTTCTCCCGGTAGTACGTGCCGGCGAGCGCCCGCATCATCCGCAGCCGGTCCGCCGGCGCAAGGAACCCGCTGCCGACGACCGCCGTCAGGGAGGTCGTCAGCGTCTTTTCATCCCCGCTGTTGGCGGCGACGAATGCCTGCACGCGATCGATGAGAAAGGTTTCGTATGGGCTCAGGCCGGGAACCGCACTCGCCGCCCGGATCTTGTCGCGCGCCGCGGCAAACTGCCGCTCCTTGGCGAGCTGCTGCGCAGCCCGCAGCGGTTCGCCCACCTGCGCCCGAACGGCCTGCTGCACCGGTGCAGCGGGTGCCGGTTCGGCATGTGCCTGCATCCACACCTGCGTACCGGCGAGCGCCGTCAACACGACACCGGTACGGATCCAGATCCCGCGACGCTTCCTATTGCATGAATTGTTCATTGCCCACCAGTCCGATCTTGGTCAATCCCAGGCGCTGTGCCGATGCCAGCACCTCGGCAACATATTTGTAGGTCGCGAGCTTGTTCGGCCGCAGGTGAATTTCCGGTTGATCCGGCTGGGCGGCCGCAGCCTGCAGCAGCGCATCCAGCGAAGTCCGATCCGCCACCGGCTGCCCGTTCCAATAGATCGTGCCGTCGAAATCGACGTCGACATTGACCACCACCGGCGGCTTGGGCGGCGGAGGGGGCGTCCCGACCGGCATGTCGAGGTTGACCGAGTGCAACTGCACGGGAATCGTGATGATCAACATGATGAGCAGCACCAGCATCACGTCGATGAGCGGCGTGGTATTGATGTCGACCATCACGTCCTGATCGTCGCCGCCGCTGCCGCCAAGGTGCATCGCCATCTTCGTCTAGCCTCCATTCGCCGGCGGCTGGATCACGAACCCCACCTTGGCGATGCCTGCGCGCTGGCAATCGAACACCACCTTGCCGATTCCTTCGTAGCGCGCGTCCATGTCGCCGCGAATCTGCACGTCCGGCTGAGGAACCTTCACCGCCGCCGCCTTCAAGCGGGCGAGCAGGGCATCGTTGTCGGCCATCCGCGCGGCCCCCCAGAACACATCGCCGGCGCGGTCGACCGTGATCGTCACCGTTTGCGGTTTGATCTGGCGCGGCTGATTCCGCTCCTTGGGCAGGTTTACGGGAACGGTATGGACGACCACCGGAATGGTGATCAGAAAAATGATCAGCAAGACGAGCATCACGTCGACGAGCGGCGTGGTGTTGATCGCGGAGACGACGTCATCGCCGTCCGATTCGCCTTGCGCGAGATTCATCGCCATGCCGCAACCCTGTCCGGACGAGTACGCAACGAAACCGGGTGGAACAAGATCACAGGCCCTTTCCGGATCCGCCCAGCAGGGTCAGATGCAGGTCCGCACTGAATGCCCGCACCCGCTCGAGCGCAACCTTGTTCCGGCGCACGAGAAGGTTATAGCCCAGAACCGCGGGAACCGCGACCAGCAAACCGAACGCCGTCATGATCAGCGCCTCGCCCACCGGCCCGGCCACCTTGTCGATGGACGCCTGCCCGGCGATGCCGATGGCGGTGAGCGCGTGGTAGATTCCCCAGACCGTTCCGAACAGGCCCACGAACGGTGCCGTGGACCCCACGGTGGCAAGGAACGTGAGACCGTCCTGCAGCCGGTTCTGGACTTCCGCCACGGCCCGGTCGAGGGACAGCGAAACCCAGGTGTTGCGGTCGATCTGTTCCATCAGCGGTCCTTCGTGGTGGGCCATGGCGGACAGGCCGGTTTCCGCGATGCGGCGGTAGGCGCTGCCGCCCTGCAGCTGTTCCAGCCCTTCCCGCACGCTGGCCGCTTTCCAGAAGCGCGCCCCGGCCTCCCGGCCCTGGCGCAACAGG
>JAJYAR010000184.1 GCA_021779435.1 bacterium | reverse complement strand
GGCCAAGAAGACCGCGGAAATCATCCCGCTCTGCCATTCGCTGTTGCTGACGCATGCCAATGTCGACCTCACCGTCGAGGCCGCGGGCGTCCGCATCGTCTCGAGCGTCGCCACCACCGCGCCCACCGGCGTCGAGATGGAAGCCCTCACCGCCGCCGCGGCCGCCGCGCTCACGGTCTATGACATGACGAAGGCGCTCGACAAAGGCATCGAGATCCAGGACCTCTACTTACTGGAAAAAACCGGCGGCAAGAGCGGCGACTACCTCCGTCCATGACTCCCATCCACGCGGCCGTCCTCACCATCAGCGACTCCTGCGCGGCCGGCGCGCGCGAAGACCGTTCCGGCCCCGCGCTCGTCTCCCTCCTCAAAGCCCGCGGCTGGTCCGTCGCGCATCACAGCGTCGTGCCCGACGACATTTCCGCCATCGCTTCCACCGTTTCTTCCCTCGCCTCCGGCGGCTTCAATCTCATCGTCACTACCGGCGGCACAGGCGTCGCCCCGCGCGATGTCACGCCCGAAGCCATGCGCACTCTCACCACGCGCGAACTTCCCGGCTTCGGCGAACTTATGCGCGCCGAAGGAGCGAAGAAAACCCCGCTCGCCCCGCTTTCCCGCAGTTTCGCCGCCACGCTCGCGAGCGCGCTCGTGCTCTGCCTCCCCGGTTCGCCCGCCGGCGCGTGCGAATCGCTCGAAGCCGTCGCTCACCTCATCCCTCATGCGGTCGAACTCCTGGCGGGAAACACAGCCCACCCGCCGGTAGTATCCTGATCCCCATGCACCACCCTGTTCTGCTCAGCGCTGCCCTCCTCGTCTGCGCCAACGGTTTCGCCCAGTCCGAGCCTCAGGAAATCCCCTATGAGTCCGTCCCGCACTTCCTGAAACTCCCGCCGAATCTTTACCTCGGGGAAGTCGCCGGCGTGGCCGTCAACTCGAAAGGACATGTCTTCGTCTTCTCCCGCGGCAACACCACCGGCCCGGCCTACGGCGCCTCCGCCGCGCAGTTGCTCGAGTTCAACCGCGACGGCTCTTACGTCCGCGAAATCGGCCACAATCTCTATGCCTGGTCTTTCGCCCACGCCGTTCGCGTCGATTCGAAAGACAACATCTGGGCCATCGACAAAGGCTCGGACATGATCCTCAAGTTCAGCCCGCGGGGCGAAGTCGAAATGGTCTTCGGCCGGAAGAAAGAAGCCTCGGATGAAAATGCTTCCCCCTGGACCCATGTCCACCCACCTCGCCCGGCCATCGACGGCGAATTCCGCCAGCCCACCGACGTCGCCTGGGACGCCCAGGGCGACATCTTCATCAGCGACGGCTATATCAACTCCCGCGTCGCCAAGTTCAACCGCGACGGCGATTGGGTGAAACAGTGGGGCGCCCCAGGCAGCGGGATCGGCCAGTTCAACACTCCACACAGCATCGCGGCCGACTCGCGCGGCAACATCTACGTCGCCGACCGCGGCAACCGCCGCATCCAGGTTTTCGATTCCGACGGCAACTTCGAACGCCAGATCATGATCGACGTTCCCGCTCCCGGCGACGCCCAGCCGTGGATGGGACCCCGCCCCGGCCCCAACGCACCGGGCGCCATGCAGGCCGGCGCGCCCTGGGCCATCTGCATTACTCCCGGCCCCAACCAGGTCCTCTACGCCGCCGACGGTTTCCCCGGCCGAATCTACAAGCTCAGCCTGGACGGCCAGGTGCTCGGAATGCTCGGCCGCACCGGACGCCAGCCTAGGCAATTCGGCTGGATCCACGAGTTGGCCTGCCCTTCGGAAAACGAACTCTACGTCGCCGAATTGCTGAACTGGCGGATTCAGAAGCTGCTGCTGCATCCGTCCCGCGCCGCCGCGGCCCGCTAGCGCCGTTCGTCTCGGGCGGCGAACCCGCCGCCAATGCGAAACTTAAATTATGAATTGTGCGTCCAGTCTCGCCATGAGGTTCTCGCTTACTCTAGCCCTGCTCTGCACCGCCGCCGTACATGCACAGCAGCCACCGGACGCCCCAGCCAAGACGCAGCCACAGGACACCGCGATCAAAACCACGGTCAACGTCGTCCTCGCGCCCACCACCGTCACCGACCACGTCGGCAACTTCATCACGGGCCTCAAGGTCAGCGATTTCCAGTTGTTCGACAACGACAAGCCGCAAATCCTGTCTCAGGACGTCAGCATCCACCCGCTCTCCATTGTGGTCGCGGTCCAGGCCAACAACGCTGTCGTCGAGCCGCTTCCGAAAATCGTCAAGATGGGCAGCGTCATCGGAGACCTCGTGGTCGGCGATAACGGCGAAGGCGCCCTGATCGAATTCGACCACCGCATCCGCACCGTCCAGGACTTCACCACCAACAGCGCGCAGTTTGCCGACGCGATGAAGAAGATTAAGCCCGGCAGCTCCGTCAGCGCCATGATCGACGCTGTCGCCGAAGGCATCCGCATGCTTAAATCCCGCCCACCGGAGCGCCGCCGCGTCATCCTGCTTATCAGCGAAACGCGCGACTTCGGCAGCGAAAATCACGTCAAGGAAGTGCTTACCCAGGCGCAATTCGCCAACGTCACTATTTACTCGGTGAACATCTCCCACCTCATCACCGCTCTCACCCGGCCCGGTCCCGGTCCCGCTCCGAACCCGATCCCGACCGCCGCCACCGCCGTCCCTCACGGCGCGCCGCTCTCACCCACCTCCATCAGCACAAATCGCGATCTCGGCAGCTTCGTTCCGGCGATCGAGGAAATCTTCAAGGGCGCCGTCGGGCTCTTCGTCGCCGATCCCATGGATGTCTTTACCCGCGCCACAGGCGGCCGTGAGTTCTCCTTCATCAGGCAGGACACGCTCGAACACAACCTCATCCAGCTCGGCCAGGAACTGCATAACCAATACCTGCTCAGTTACCATCCGAGTAACTTCAACGAGACCGGCTATCACCGCATCCAGGTTGTCGTCGACCGCGCGGGCCTCTCCATCCGCACGCGTCCCGGCTATTGGAGCGCCGGTCAGTAGCCCGGCTGGCTAGCGATAGTAAAGAAATTCCGGATACCGGATCACCGGGAGGGCGCCGCGCTTTACGCCGATGCAGTAAGTCTGCTCGCCGCGCAGGGCGGGGTTGAATCCATGCTCTTCGAGAAAGGCCGCCATCTTCCGGTGGGCCGCGAACTTTGCGATTGGCTCCGTCGTGAGCAGTTCGATGTCGAAGCCCGCCGCATCTACCGCCGCGCGCAATTCGTGCGCCGTGTACTCCCGCACATGCGGAACCTCCGCGCCCCGCTCTGGCGCCGCGGCCGTGTATTTGCTGTAAATCTGCGGGCTGTCGTAGCCGTGCAGCGCCCGCCACACGCTGGTCAGGCTCGCCGCGTTCGGCGTGGTGATCAGCAGCCGCCCGCCTTCTTCGAGCACCCTCCGGCACTCCAGCAGCAGATGCATCGGGTCCGAGATCATGTGCTCGATGAGTTCGCACGCCAGCACCAGCTCAAACGAATTGTCTTCATAAGGGAACACATCGCGCTCGGCGTCGAACCGGTCGATCCGGCAGGAGAACGGACGCCGGTCGAGTTCAATCGTCTTCCACTCCCGTTCGCCAAGAGGCCCGAAGTAGCCGCCCACTACTTCGCGATACCCGCGCATCCGCTCGAGCAGCGGCGTCAACTGCATGTAGCAACCCAACTCGAGCGCCCGTCCGCTCCTCGACGCCGGCGGCGTCAGTTCGATCGTTCGCGCCAGCCGGTCCCGGTGCTCCGCCAGATAGGCGGCCGACCCTTCATTTCGCGGCAGAATCCGCTCGAGCGCCGCCGCGGCAGTCAGGAACTCCGCGCTGGGTTCCAATGGCTCCGCCACTTGCCCCCGGCTGTCCCGATATTTTTCGTTGAGGTGGGTGTTCAGCCGCCGCAGCGCAGCGCGCAGCCATCGCAGCACCGCCGGAATCTCCCGCCGCCCGCTCACCGGCGTCATCGCCTCCGTCAGTTGCCCGCTATGCTCAGCCACGCCGTGTTACTCGCCTCCCCGCCCACGGAAATCACCACCGGATACCGTCCCGCCATGAGCGCGGGAAGGATCAAATTCACCTGCGCTAGCCCCACATAGCCCGGCGCGGGACCCGCGTACTGAATTGACGCGGGCAACCCTCCCACCGTTGCGGTCACCGGAAGCGACGCATCCTCGGCATCGAGTCCAGTCAGAAACAGCGAAACGGTCGCCCCGGACTTCGCCGGAGTAGGCGGCGTCACAAGCGCATAGTCGTCATCGTCGTTCAGCGCGGCCGCGTCGCCGGAAGGCATTGAAAAGATCCCCGGCGCCGCAACGGCAACCTTCACGCTCAAGGGAGCCAGTTCAATCCCGGAGACCGTCACCGCCACCTGCGCGTCGCCGGCCGGCATATCCGATGGCAGCACGGCATTGATCTGATCCGCGGAAACGTAATCGAGCCCCGCCGGCTCGCCGTTCACTTTCACTTCCACATCGGCAAGGGAAACCGGAAGCGGAGTGCTCGTCGCCCCCGCCCCGACACCCGCGGGCGCGAGGCCCGTTCCGAACAACGACACGAGCGACCCAGGACTCACGGCTCCCGGCGTGAAGCTCGCCGCGTTCACCACCGCCTTTACCTGGCCAGGCGCGCCGCTCAACAGACCGTACACGACCAGGTGGTCCTGCGTACCCACATAGACTTTGCCGTCGGCGATCGCCGGAACGGTGAACTCTACCCACGAGCCCGGCGCTTCGCCACTGAGCGTGCTGCTCGAATACACCATGTGCCCGAGGTTCGCCGCATCGTAGGCCTGTAACTCGCCCGTTGGCCCGGCAAGAATCCAAACTAACCCGTTAGCCGTCCCATTGGCGGAAACGCTCGGCGTCGCGCCCAGCGCCGCGGTCGTGAACGAACTCTGTGAACTGGGCTGCGAATTCACCGCCGCGTTCGCGATACGGTAGGCGCGCACCGGCGAATACTCCGTCGCCACGTATAGCGAGCCCTGATAGTAAGCCATGCTGCCGAACAGCGAGTGGCCCAGCACCGGTAGGGATTGAACCGCCAAACTATCCAGATTGTACTGCGCGTGCCCCAGATGATCGCGGTCCAGAAGGTAAATCCGGCCCTCCTTGCCCGCCCCCACCAGCAGATGCGGATGCTCGGCGTTACCCACCTCGTCCGGTAAGAGTACAGGACCCGCCGAACCAACGTCGATGTCGTTCAAGTCCAGATAACTTTGATTGAACGGCGTGAAGTAATCCGCCACCTGCAGGCCCGGCGCAGCCGTCAACTTCACAAACGTGTCGCCGTAGTTTTGGCTGGCCGCGTCGAAGTCCCCATTCGCGGACATCTGATACACATTGCCCTGCGCATCCGCCGCCGGACCCGCCCCTCCGTTCCAGAAAGAGCCTTCGCCGCCGTTCAACGTCGCGTTGAACACCGCCGTCTGCTTCAGCGTCTTCGCATCGTAGGAGATCAGCCAGCCGTGATAGGGCTTGTTGTCGCAGTTCGAGCCAAACGGAACGTACACCATCCCTCCGCTCAGCAGCAGCGCCCCACGCTGCTTGTGCTCGATCGGCACGAACCCCGGCGGGGCGATCTCCACCGAACTCCCGGCGCGTTCGGCTCCGCTAGTGAGATCGATCGCGTGCAGGCTGAACTCGAAGTTCTTCCCACTCGTTTGGCTGAACGAGACCGCGTAAACTGTCTGGCTACCCGCATCGATCACCGGCGTGCCAACAATTCCTAGCTCCGGCAGGATCACGGCGCATTTCACCTGGACCGCCGTCACCGGCGCAGCCCCGCTCGCCGTGTCGATTGTAGAGGTCTGCCACAACGGCGCCGAGTTACTACCCGCCGCATCGTCGGCGTCGAAGGCGTAGATCGTCCCATGTCCGGTCGCCACGATTACAACGTCGTGCACGCCCTTTCCCGCGACGTTCACACCCGGCACAATCAGCGGTTGGCCGAGAATCAATCCATCCACCGAATGGCTGAAGCGCCTTCCGAATGCCCCCGCTTTCACGTTCCGCGGCGTCAGCACAACTTCGGCAAGGTTCTGCCCCGTCCGCGCATTATCGTTGTGATACGTCGTAACGCTCACCTGCCCCCAAACGAGGCCGGAAAGCAGGAGAAGCCCTGGGATCGGTTTCAATTCGTCCTCTTCCGGACACCGATCCCCTGACGCAAACACGCGCCGGCGCCCACTTAGATAACACCTTTGGAAGATCG
>JAJYAR010000183.1 GCA_021779435.1 bacterium | reverse complement strand
GTGCTGTCGCAGCCGGTGCTGCTCCAACTCAACGAGGGCAAGGTGCTCGACTTTGTCGTGCGCGACCAGAACGCGAAGGAGTACCTGATCCGCGGCAAGGTCGTGCGCAGCGGTCATCAGCCCGGTGGCGGGGACGTGTCGCCGATCATCGAGGTTGACGGCAAACTCCGGTTTTCACTTCCCGGGGAGCCACTCTTCCCGGCGCTCGCCGGCGACGGCATCCTGAAACCGACGCTTTCCTGGAAGATCGGCAGCGATGCCGCCGCGCGGTTCGAAGCCGAGCTTGGCTATGTGACCGGCGGCCTGAGCTGGCAGGCGGCGTACAACCTCGTGGCGCCCGAAAAGGGGGACACGCTCGACATCATCGGCTGGGTTACCGTCGAGAACCAAAGCGGCAAGACCTTCGAAAACGCCTCGTTGAAGCTGATGGCCGGGAACGTGAACAAGGTCACGCCGGCGCCGCAGGTGCGGGGGATGATGGACAAGCGGGTGATGGTCGCCGCTGCCATGCAGGAAGGTGCGGTGACGGAGAAGGCGTTCGACGAGTTCCACCTTTACTCGCTCCCGCGGCCGGTGACGCTCCGAGATCAGGAGACCAAGCAGGTCGAGTTCATGCGTGCGGCCGGCGTGAAAGCTCCGGTCGTTTACGTGTACGACGGTGCGTCGAATTACGCCCAGAACTTCGGCGGGATGATCCGCGACCCCGGCTACGGCGTCCAGGGCAACAAGAAGGTCTGGGTCATGCGCGAGTTCACGAACAGCGAGGAGAATCATCTCGGGCTTCCGCTGCCGAAGGGACGCGCCCGGTTCTACCGACGTGACGATGCCGACGGCCGCATCGAGTTCACCGGGGAGAATCAGATCGAGCACACCGCGAAAAACGAACTCCTCAGGATCTACACCGGCGATGCCTTTGACGTGGTGGGCGAGCGGATCCGGACGGACTTCACCGGGAGCAATCGCCAGGATTTCGCGGAGGAGTCGTTCGATATCAAGCTGCGGAACCGCAAGAGCGAGCCGGTCACGGTCCGCGTGGTGGAGCATCTGTATCGATGGACAAACTGGACGATCGTTTCGAAGTCCGACGATTTCAGGAAGAAGGATGCCCAAACCATCGAGTTCAACGTCCCGCTCAAGCCGGACGAGGAGCGCACGGTTTCGTACCGCGTGCGCTACAATTGGCAGTGACGGAAGCGAAGGCTAAAAGCGGAAGGCGGAAGGGCAGGCATGCGATGGTTTGGTAGCCGGCCTCCGCAGAGGCCGGGGCGCGGATTGAGGGCGGGACCTCCCGCGGATCGTCAAGCCTCGCACCTTACACCTTACACCTTACACCTTACACCTTACCCAGCGTCGGCGGCGGAGCCGCCGGCGCTCAGTCCCCCTGCGGCGGGCGGGAGCTCAGGCTGCGCGGAATCTTCGTTGGCAGAATGGTGACGTTCTCCAACTCGATGCGGCCGGCGTTCTGGATGAACTCGGCGGTCTCGACGCCAGAGAACTTCGAATTGGCAATCCGGATGCCGTCGACCGTGGCGGCCGGGAAACTGGTGATGTAGAAGATCCGCGGAGACGAATTGCTCGTGACGTTCTCGAGCTGAACGTTGCGGAGCACCGGCTTCTGCGGGCCGTTCGCGCCCTCTTCGTACATGAAGTCGACGGTGACAATGGCCTCGGCGACGGTTCCGACGGTGATGTTCCGCAGGAAGATATTTTCGAGGACACCGCCACGGCGGGCGTTCGATTTGATGCGCAGGACGCGTTCGAGATTGGGGCTGTCCATCCGGCAGTTCTCGACAAACACGTTGCGGCAGTTGCCGGCGATCTCGCTGCCGATCACGACGCCGCCGTGGCCATCCTTCATCGTGCAGTTGCGGATGATCAGGTTCTCGGAGGCGACGCCGACGCGCCGGCCGTCGTCGTTTCGGCCCGACTTGATCGCGATGCAGTCATCGCCCGTGTCGAAAAGGCATCCCTCGATGAGGACGTCGCGGCAGGAGTCCGGGTCGCAGCCGTCGTTGTTTGGGCCGTGGGTGACGATGTCGAGATTGCGCACGATGACGTTTGTGCAGAGGGCCGGTGTGATTTCCCACATCGGCGAGCGGCGGATCTTCACGCCCTCGACCATCACGTTTTTGCAGCGGTACGGCTGGAAGAAGCTCGGGCGGAGCAGGTGGCCCTCGCCGAACACGCGCTGGGCGACGGGCACGCCCTTGTCGGCGAGCTCGTTCAACGTCTTCACGTCGGCGGAGGCGCGGGCGCGGCCGTTTGCGTCCTTCCGGGCCCAGCCCCACCAGTTTTCGTCGCCGGCCTGGCCGTCGATCGTGCCGGAACCGGTGACGGCGATATTCTCCTGCTCCCACGCGTAGATGAACGGGGAGTAGTTCATGCACTCGATGCCCTCCCAGCGCGTCTGGACGACGGGCAGGTAGGCTTTGGGATCAGTGGAAAACAGCAGGGTGCTGCCTTCCTCGAGATGCAGGTCGACGTTGCTCTTCAGGTGAATTGCGCCGGTGAGGAAGGTCCCGGCCGGAACGACCACATGCCCGCCGCCGGCGGCATTGCAGGCGTCGATGGCCTGTCGGATGGCCTGGGTCGCATCAGTCTTGCCGTCGGGCTTTGCTCCGAAGTCGGTGATCTGGAAACTACGGTTCGGAAACACGGGAGCCTTGATGCGCGCGAGGATCTCGTCGGCCGTCTGCCACGAGACGGCGGTCTGGGCGGCGCGGGCGGGGAGGCAGAGCAGGAAGGCGGCGGCGAGCCATGGAATGATACGTCTCATGATTTGGGGGGCGACGGGGTGTTTCGGGGAGAAGGACGTTTGCGCTTCGAAATCACACGGGCAAGCGCGGCGTGTGCTCCCGAGGGTCGTTCTTTTGAGGACAAGCCCGGCAACGAGCGCCAACCCAAACCGTCACCTGCATTTTGCCACAGAGGCCACGGAGGTCCAACCCGAGCCAAGCCGGAAGCTCGCGCGACAACTCTCACCCGCAGGAAACAGTGCGAAAACCCCGAGATTGGGCTACCAACGGTCAAGGTATTTTCCGTGAACGCGGTGTCGCAGCTCCGTGCCCTCTGTGGCCAGTCTGACTTCGGAATCCAGGGAATGGGTGACAAAACCGGCCGCGCCTTCGAGGGAGCCCGACCAAATTGTCACCCAATAGGTGACAGTTTTCGAGGGGTTCCATCGTGGCCGGAGATGAAGTTGTCACCCAATAGGTGACAGTTTGCTGGGGGGGCGGCGATTGGCGGGGGCGCCGATCGGGCCCCGCATTTCCGTGGCGCGGCTCCGCCCGGAATGGCAGGCCCTGGGAGCTGGTGTTAAAGCAGCGCGAGGTCGTCGCGGTGGACGACTTCGAGGTGCTTGCGATCAGGATACAACGGGGCGATCTCCTCGCCCTTCCTGCCGGCGATGGCCGGGATTTCGGCGCTTCCAAAATGCGTCTTGCCGCGAGCGATCACGGCGCCGTCGGGTCCGGCGATGTTCACGACGTCTCCGGCGGAGAAATCCCCCGTCGCGCCCGTCACGCCCACGGCGAGAAGGCTGCGTCCCTGGTCGCGGAGCACGGGCACCGCGAGCGTGTTGACGTGGATCGTGCCGGTCGGCCGCTGGAAGTACGCGAGCCAGCGTTTCTTCGCCTCGAGGGGAATCCCGCTCGGAACGAAGAACGTGCCGGGGCCGTGTCCGCTCAGCAGGCGGTTGACGATGTCGGGCTCCGACCCGCTGGCGATGAACACGCCGCAGCCGGATCGCGTGGCGAGTTTCGCGGCAGAGATCTTCGTGATCATGCCGCCGACGGCGGTCGCACTCGTGGTGCCTCCGGCCATGGCTTCGATCTCGGGCGTGATCTTCTCGACAACCGGGACGATCTTGCCGGTTCCCTTCATGTCGATCAGGCCGGGTGCCGTGGACAGGATGAAAAGGTACTGCGCCTCGGTGAGGCTCGCGACGAGCGCGGACAACGTGTCGTTGTCGCCGAAGCGGATTTCCTGGATTTCGGCGGAGCTGACGGTGTCGTTCTCGTTGATGACCGGAACCGCGCCGTAGGCCAGGATCTGCTCGAGGCAGTGCTTCACGCCGAGGTAGCGGTCGCGGGAGCGGATATCCTCGTGGGTGAGCAGCACCTGGGCCGCGATGAGTTTGTGCGGGTCGAAACCGCGCTGCCACACCTGCATCAGCCGGCTCTGTCCGACGGCCGCGCAGGCCTGCTTTTTCGGAGTTTCCTTTGGACGCCGCTCGAGCTTCAGGGCGCCGAGTCCAAGACCGATGGCGCCGGACGAAACCACGATCACCTCCGAGCCGCGCTCACGAAGGGCCGCGATCTGCGCGCAGATGGCCGCGATGCGAGGCTCGTTGAGCTGGCCGATGCCGGACGTAAGCACGCCGGTGCCGAGCTTGACGATGACGCGCCGCGGAGGAGCCGCGGTCTTGAGCGGTTGACTGTGAGGCATAGGGACGAAACCGCCGGCGGCTTGGCCGCGAGCGGGAAGCTGGGCGCAGGATGGCCGGCTCAGACCGTCAGCAGGTCCTTCTCCTTGGCGGCAAGCTGGGTGTTGATTTCGCCGATCGACTTGTCGGTCAGGGTCTGGACGTCCTTCTCGAGGCGCTTGGCGTCGTCTTCGGGAAGCTTCGCCTTCTTCAACGCCTCAATCACGTCCCGGCGGATATTGCGCACCTGCACGCGGCCCTCTTCGGCGAGGCGGTGGGCTGTCTTGACGAAATCCTGGCGGCGCTCGCGGCTCATGTCGGGAAGCGGCACGCGGATCGTCTTGCCGTCGACGATCGGGTTGAAACCGAGATTCGCATCGATGATGCCCTTGGCGATCGCCTTGCCGAGGCTGGCGTCCCATGGCTGGATCTGAATCAGGCGGGCGTCCGGCGTCGAGATGGCGGCGCATTCCTTCAGGCGCATCTGGGATCCGTAGGCCTCGACCATGACGCCCTCGACCATGGCGGGCGTGGCCTTGCCGGTGTGAATCGCGCCAAACTCCTGCAACGTGTGGTCAACGGCCTTTTTCATCCGTGTCTGGGCGTCGGTCAGAATGGGGTGGCTCATGGGATTTCCTTTATTGATTTTGGTTTCAGATGGCCGGCCAGGGAGCCGGCGCGGGGTGGTTGTCAGCCGTGGACGAGGGTTCCGACCTTCTCGCCCATCACGGCCTTGTAGATCGCGTGTTCGTCCCCGAGGTTGAAGACCATGATCGGGACGTTGTTGTCCATGCAGAGTGAGAACGCCGTCGAATCCATGACGTTGAGACGCTGCTTGAGCGCGTCGATGAACGTCAGGTGTTCAAAGCGGACGGCGTCGGTGTGCTTCTTCGGATCCTTGTCGTACACGCCGTCCACCTTCGTGGCCTTCAGGATGATCTCGGCGTGAAGTTCGCTGGCGCGCAGCGCCGCGGTGGTGTCGGTGGAGAAATACGGGTTGCCGGTGCCTGCCGCGAAGATCACGACGCGGCCCTTGTCCAGATGGCGCATCGCGCGCCGCAGGATGAACGGCTCTGCGATCTGGTTCATCGGAATCGCGCTTTGCACGCGCGTGTCGACCTCGAGCTTCTCGAGGCAGTCCATGATCGCCAGGCTGTTGATGACGGTGGCGAGCATTCCCATGTAGTCGCCCGTGGTGCGGTCGACGCCGCGCTTTTCGCCGCTGAGCCCGCGGAAGATGTTTCCGCCGCCGATCACCACGCTGACCTGGACGCCCAAGTCGTGAATTTCCTTAACCTGCCGGCAGATCTTCTCGAGGGTGGGTGCGTCGATCGGATCACCGGTCTTCCCGCCACGCAGGACTTCTCCGGACAGCTTGAGTACGACACGCTTGTAGCGAGGACGAGGATCGGCCGACTTGGAATCAGGCATGGAACAGAGCAAACGAATCCACAAAAAGCGCGTCAATGCCTGATGTGACGCGCTCCGGGGTGCCGCGGCGTCGTGTACGTTGCCGATCAGCCCGGCTGCTGGTCGGCGCCGGAATCCGAGACCTTGTGGCCGCCGTTGTGGGACGAGAAATGCTTCCTGATGGCGGCGGCGATCTCGTGCATCTTCACGGGCTTCGAGATGTAGTCCTCCATCCCTGCGGCCACGCACAAATCGCGGTCGCCCTGCATCGCGTTTGCCGTGAGCGCGACGATCTTGGGCTGGCGGTCGGACGGCACGCGGGCGCGGATCTGCCTCGTCGCCTCAAAGCCGTCCATCTCCGGCATCTGGA
>JAJYAR010000182.1:315-6229 GCA_021779435.1 bacterium | reverse complement strand
GATTGCTGCCGCCGCATCGTAGAAGTGCCGCAGTGCCGCGGGTGCGAACACACCGGTTTCGGAAACGTTGCCGAGGAGGAGATTGTTTCCGGCGAGCTGCCACAAGCCGGGCCTGATGAAGCCCAGGAGCAGATAGGCCGCGGTTCCGGCGAGCAGGCCGACGATGGTGGCGGGCACGCGCCGTGTAAAACGCGGTGTGGCGATCATGACGACGGCGGTGACCGCGGCGACGAGCAGGGCAGGCAGCGACCAGCGGGATGTCGGCAAAAGCGAATCCAGGAGCGGAGACCCCGGTGTCGCGCCCAGACAGCCGGGCAGCTGCGAACTCACGATCATGACCGCCACGGCGCTCAGATACCCGGCGACGACCGGATACGGAATGTATTTGATCAGACGACCTCCGCCGAGCGCCCCGAACAGGGTTTGAAGAACGCCCGCAAGGAGCGCCACCACTCCGAGCAGCGCGACGGCAAGGTGCGGGTCTGTGGCGTGTGGACGCGTGACCAGTCCTGTCGCGATGGCGCCGAGGATGGCCGCCGCTGGTGCGCTGGGTGCGGAGATGAGCCGCGGTGTGCCGCCGATCGCGGCCGCGGCGAGACTGAGCGCGATCGCACCGACGAGACCGGCGCGAATGCCAAGCCCGACACACTCCTGGCCGAGAGGGCTGAAGGCCGCGATCCCGTAGGCGATGGCCGCAGGCAATGCGACCAGCATGGCGGCGAAACCGCCCCACGCATCGCCCAGGATCGCCGGTCGCTTCTTCACGCCGGCGATTCCGATGCGGAAACCGCGGTCCGGCAATCCCGAAGGATTGCTCGCCGCCGCCGGCGGGTGCCGGCAGTCGTCTTGGCTACCTCCCGGCGGAAGCGGCGGCTTCGAGCTTGGGCGCGAACCCGACAATCGAGTCGAACATGCGCGTCGTGATCTCGTCGATGTCGTCGTTTCCGTCCACCTCATGCAGCAGGCCCGCCTGCCGGTAGAATCGAATCAACGGCTCGGTATGGTGGTGGAAGGCGGTGAGCCGTGCCTTCACGGTCTTGGGATTGTCGTCGGTGCGCTGGTACAGTTCGCCGCCGCACACGTCGCAGATTCCCGGCCGGCGCGGCGGCTTGAAGAACGAGTGGTACGGCGCCTGGCATTGGCGACAGATGAGCCTGCTCGAAAGCCTCATCACGAGGACATCGTCGGGAACCTTGATGTAGATCGCGCCCGTGATCCGCCGCTGCGCACGGGCGAGCATCTCGTTGAGCGCATGCGCCTGGGCCAGCGTTCGGGGAAAGCCGTCCAGGATGTAGCCGTCGCGCGCATCGGACCGGGAGAGGCGCTCGGCGACCATGGCCTCGGTGACGTCATCAGGGACGAGTTCGCCGCGGTCCATGTATTCCTTCGCCGTCTTTCCCAGGTCGGATTCCCTTCGCAGGTTCTCGCGGAAGAGTTCGCCGGTGGCGATGTGGGGCAGCTTCAGCCGGGTGCAGAGCCGCTCGGCCTGCGTGCCCTTGCCCGAGCCGGGAGCGCCAAGCAGCACGATGTCCGTCGTGGGCAGCGCCCGGTGCGCGGGAAGGAACGCGGAGGCGGGACGTTCCAGGAGTGCGACATCGTCCTCGGTGGCGAAACGCTGTTGCCCGAGGCGGACGGCTTCGATCGTGCGAACGAGGCGGTCGTCCACTTCGGACAGTGTGCCTTCGCCGGACAGGATGATCAACTTACCGGCGCTCATGTAGTGATCCAGGACCGGGTTTGTCGTCCTGTGAAACACCCGCAGCCTTGCAGCCACCATCTCGCTCGAGTCGTCGGCACGGTGGTAGAGTTGTCCTCCGCACTCGTCGCAAACGCCGTAAACCTGCGGCGGCTTGAACTCGAGGTGGAACGGCTCCTGGCAGCTCCGGCAGACGAAGCGCCCGGACAGCCGCCTGACGATCTGTGCGTCGGGCACCTGGAGGTAGATCACTGCGTCCAGGGTGCGCCCCAGTTTCTGCAGCAGTTCGCCCAGGAAGCGCACCTGCGAGATTGTCCGAGGGAAGCCGTCGAGAAGCGCTCCCCGATCGGGAGGAAGGCTCCGGCACCATTCGCCGATCATCGCGTCGACGACCTCATCCGGGACGAGTTCGGCGTGTTCGATGTGCGTGGCAGCGACGGTTCCCAGCTCCGTGCGGTTGAGGACGTGCTCGCGGAACAGGTCACCGGTCGCCACGTGACGGAGATTGAACCGCGAGGAGAGGCTGGCGGCGTGGGTTCCTTTTCCCGCCCCGGAGGGGCCGATGATCGCAAGATTCAGGGGCGAAGTCTGCGGCATATGCGTTTGGGTGTTTCAGGGATCAACGGCGGCGCAGGGCGCTGCCGGGGGCGGTGTGGGCAGTATCAGGACACGCGGAAAGCCCTGGTGGTTCGATCTGGCACGTGCAAACGCGCTCTCTGGCGCGGCGAGCCCGGTGGGGTTCAAGCCTCGCTCCTCGGAAGTGATTGGGTTCCGGGAAGGGAGGGCTTTCATAGCCCGGGCGGGTTGTCGAACCGTCGCACAACGGCTACGGAGCCGCTGCGCATAAATTGACTTTCGCGACGCGAATCCTGCGGACGCAGGCCGGGCGTCAAGGCTCTCGTGCTCAGTGCCGCAGCGCGAAGTACAGAGCGGCAACCGCCGCGCCGAGCAGCACGAAGGCGCCGACGAAATAAAGCAGGCAGCCCTTCCGAACGTCGCGTTGAAGACTCGCCGGCGACGTGCGGTATTGGTCGAGAATCGCATCGGGATCCGTTCCGGCGGAGGATGGCGACGCGGCGACTGCACGGAGCCCCGGCGTGGAGGACGCAGGCAGCGAAGATGGGAGGGACTTCTGCTTGCCGGTCTCGTTTGCCGACGTGGCCGGGAGAGGAGCTGTGCCGCCGCCAGTGATCCGTATCTCGTTGTCCAGCCACGCGAGGTGCTCCTCGAGGAGGGCACGCTGGCGGCGAAGCTCAGCGAGGCGAGGGGAGTCGGGCATGGCGCCGTGAGGCTGCGAGACGGGGCCGGGAGGGGCAATGGGGAATTTCGTGGCGCGGGCGTCCCGCCCCGTGGGTTTGCTGAGGTGGAACGCGCTGTCCTTGGCGCGTTGCATCGTACGTGCCCCGCCTTCGCCCGTTGGGCTACGCGGGTTGTCGATTCGGCAAACAAATCGACAAAAAAACGCAGCCCAATCGGGCTGCGTCAAAGTGTTGCGACTGTGGACTTCCTCAGCTCGCGGTGACGATCGAGACAGTGCGGTGCGTCTTGTCGAACTTCAGCGTGCCGTCGGTGAGAGCGAACAGCGTCCAGTCACGGCCGGTGCCAACGTTCTGGCCCGCGTGAAGCTTGCTGCCGCGCTGGCGAACGATGATATTGCCGGCGATCACCTTCTGGCCGCCAAACAGCTTGATGCCCAGCCGCTTCGAGTGGCTCTCGCGGCCGTTTGTCGATGTTCCCTGACCTTTTTTGTGCGCCATGGTGGGTGGTCTTTAAGCGTTGATGGTATTGATCTTGATCACCGAGAGCTCCTGGCGATGGCCGCGTTTGCGCTCCATGCCCTTGCGCTTCCTCTTCTTGAAGATGACGACCTTGTCGCCGCGCTTGTTCTCGAGGATGGTGGCGGAAACCGAGGCTCCGGACAAGATCGGGGTGCCGACCTTGAAACTCGCACCTTCGCCTGCCGCGAGCACGTCCTTGATCTCGATGGTCGAGCCCTTGTCGGTGCCGGGATAGCGGTTGACGGTCAAAATGTCGCCCTCAGACACAGTGAACTGCTGGCCTTGGGTCCGGATGGTCGCTTTCATAAATAAAACTGCGGAATAAGCGGTTTCGCGGAAGTGAACGCAAGGATTATTTCAGAAATCCTGCGCCGGAAACGGGAAATCAGCCACTCCGGGATGCGCCGCGTTCGCCGCGGCGAAAGGCAATGCGTATTGGACGGCATCGCGCAACGATTTTCCTTCCACAAATAGCGATTGGATGAGGCACGCGAGCATCACGTCGCCGGAGCCGGTCGGCGAGATCTCCCTGATCTCCGGTGGCACGCGTTCGAAAGTCTCTCCTGAAACGTTGTCTCTTCCCCAAACGGCACGCGGACCATCGGTGATCACCGTGCGCAACGCCCGGAGCGGCGCCGTGCCTCCCGTCGCCAGGAGCCCGCTTCCGCGGAGTTCGGCGGCATTCACCTTCAACAAGTCCAGCGGGAGTGCCGCCAGCCAGGTCAGCGGGGGACCGTACGTGTCGGCGACCAGCAGGCCACCCCGCGACCTCCACGGCACCACCGCGTCGCGCAAAGCATCGAATGCGTTGCCGCTCCAGCCAGGGATGCTCCCGCACAACGCGAGCACCCCCGGAGGCTGCCCCTGCAGAAACTCGGCGCAGGCGCGGACGGCCTCAGCGCCGACCGGCGCATCGGGCCCGAGGAAGGTCGTCTCGGCCGTGGCCGGGGCGCGGATGACCGTGCCGCGGCGCGTCGGGCTGGTGGTGCGAAAGGCCCGAAAGGAAGCGACGCGTTGCGTGAGCGAGGCTTCGCATTCGGCTCCCGCCGCACCGCCCACGAAGCACAGCGCGGTGCTCGCGACGCCTAGCCGGCCGAGCATTTTCGAGACGTTGATCCCCTTGCCGCCCACTTGAAATGACTCGCGGCTCGCGCGCTGCGTCGCCCCGGGTTTCCAGCTTTCGAACTCGAGCGTGTGCTCGGCGAGAAGATTGCCGGTGAACGTGAAAACAGGAGGCGGTTCGGGGATCATCGCTTCGGTGGGCGATAGAAGATGTAGTTCACCAGGAACTCCAGCCCGAGAACGCCGCTGAGCGTGCGTATGTTGCGCATCGCGCCGAACACCATCGTGAGAGGACTCGCCTGTGGCTCGTGCACACGAAGGAGAAGGGCACAGCCGGCGACCGCCACGAGCGGTTGAAGGACAAAACACGCGTGGTACACGGCGACTGGATCCGGCCAGCGGCGCAGCGCCCAGCTCAGCACCATGCCACCGACAACCGGCGCGACGGCGGCGGCCAGCGAGGTCACGGCGAGGTTCAGGCCGATCGCGAGACTCTTCGCTTCGAGGGGAATCAGGCGGAGCAGGATCGTGAATTGGCCGAGAACGAATCCCGAACTCGCGATCGCACCCATGCTGGTCATGCCGCCGAGCGCCCAGATCAGATAGACGATCGTGTGGCTCGACGGCGTGAGGAGACACCAGAGCAGGTTCACGACCTGCCACACGAGAAGCGAAACGACCATCACCGGCTTGTTGCCATACCGGTCGAGAAGCCGCCCCCAGCCGGGAAGCGCGATCGCTCCGCCGAGCGCCGACACGGTCGAGAGCAGTCCCACGTCCCATGCCGACAGGTTCATCTGCTCGAACAGGAACACGTGGTAGAACGGTCCGAAGCAGTTCGCGGCGAACGACCACACCGCGCCGAAACCGATGAACCACAACAGCGACGTCGACCGCCGGACCACGGAAAGCTGGTCCCGCAGGGACAGAGACAGAGCGATCGCGACCCGGTGCGGACGCGTGGGACTCACCCATTGCCACCAAATGGAAAACACGCGCAGGAGGCATGCGCCGACGATCACCGCCTGGAACGCGGGAACCGCATAGTTCCAGCGAGCGAGCACCCAGCCGGTGACCAGCAGGAATGTGAGCACCGAAATCTGCAGGAGCCGGTTGCGATGGCCGAAATACTTGCCCCGCAGCCTTGCGGGGACCCACTCCTGAATCCACGCGTTCCAGGTGACGCCGGCCAGGGCTGCGAAGATGCTCGAGACGAAAAACCACCCGATGAAGACCCACCCCGCGACATCCGGCCGGTCGCGCGGGACGTACTCGAGCATGACCGCGAATCCGAGCCAGCAGATCAGATTGCCCGCGGCATTGAGCACCGTGAGTGTCTTCGGCGGACGCCAGCGCGAGAGCATCGGAACGGCGAAGA
>JAJYAR010000182.1:0-305 GCA_021779435.1 bacterium | reverse complement strand
CATTGCCGAGAGCAAGCCGATGGCGGGTTTCGGCAGTGCCCAGGCTTTCGTGACCAATGCCGTGATGAACACGTTTACCGGCAGAGACATCGTCACGATGGGCATCGCCGCCAGTCCGTCCCGGATGCACAGGTTCAGACTCCGCTGTAAGTCTGCCTTTCGGCGCTCCGGAATGTGGTCGGTCGTGGCGTTCAACAGGGAGTACAGCGAGTGAAATGCGATGTCCCGCCACGTCGAAATTTAATTCATCAACGACCGGCGCGCTGGCTCCATAACGCACCGCGCAGCGCAGTTGTGTAACCTAT
>JAJYAR010000181.1:344-6234 GCA_021779435.1 bacterium | reverse complement strand
TGAACCTGACCTTGGCTCAGGCCGAGGAAGGGCTCGACATCCTATGTGAAGTGCTGCAGAACCCGCCCAAGTCCTAGTCCATGCCTTATTGCGCGGACCTTCCGCGTGTTTTTCGAGAACTGTGAGCAGCCGCGCGAGCACTACTCGTTCGGCGAGGAGCTGATTCACGGCACGATCGAGCACATCGCCGACATCGATGCGCAGATCAAGACGCTCGCCCACAACTGGGACTTCGATCGCATCGCGAAGATCGACCTCGCGATCCTGCGGCTTGCGATGTTCGAGATGATCTTCCGCAAGGACATCCCGCCGGTGGTCTCGATCAACGAGGCCATCGACCTCTCCAAGCAGTTTTCGAACGCCGACGCCAAGCGGTTCATCAATGGCATCCTGGACCGGCTGAAGGATCAGCTCGGGCGCGATGCGCGGAAGGCCGAGTAGCCGACCAGGCCCGGCCGACCTGCGCCGGGCCGGATTCGCCCGATGATCGCACTCTTCAAGAAGTTCAAGGACGGGTTCTCGAAAACCGTCTCCGTCATCGCCTCGAAGACGCGCGGTCTTTTCGGTGGGCGGAAGATCGACGCGGCGTCGCTGGATGAGCTCGAGGAGGCGCTGTACACCGCCGACTTCGGCGTGCAGACGACCGAGGAGATTCTCGACGAGATCCGGAAGGCGTACGGCCGGGAGAAGGATCTGCAGGGAAGGGCGGCGGCCGAGATTGGTGCCGCCGTGCTGCGGCGGGTGCTCGAAGGCAGCGAGGGCGTGCTCGATGTGACGCCGACCGGCGCCGACCGGAAACCGGTGGTGATCGCCATGATCGGCGTGAACGGTTCCGGCAAGACCACCACGGCGGCGAAGCTGGCGTGGCGGCTCAAGGAGGACGGCAGGACCGTCGTGCTGGCGGCGTGTGACACCTTTCGTGCGGCGGCGGTCGAGCAACTGAAAACCTGGGCGACGCGACTCGAGCTCGAGATTGTCGCGAGCCACACCGGCGCCGATTCGGCCGCGGTGGCCTTCGATGCCTGGCAGGCGGCGAGTTCCCGCGGGCGCGACGTCCTGATCGTCGACACGGCCGGCCGGCTGCACACCAAGACGAACCTGATGGAGGAGCTGGCGAAGATCAGGCGCGTTCTGCAGAAGAACGATTCCTCGGCGCCCCAGCATCGCTGGCTCGTTGTCGACGGGTCCCTCGGAACGAACTCGATCGAGCAGGCGCGTGCGTTTCACCAGAGCTTCGGGCTGACGGGGCTGGTCGTGACGAAGCTCGACGGCACGAGCCGCGGAGGCGCCCTCGTCGGCATCTATCGCGAGCTGAAGATCCCGATCTATTTCCTGGGGCTCGGCGAGCAGGAGGAAGACCTGCAGCCCTTCAGCATCGATAATTACGTCAAGGCCGTGTTCGGCCTGGAATAGCCGGGCGGTGGCGTCAGTCACCGACTGGCGAGCGGCACGCTTTTTCGGCATCAAGCGCTGCCGGTCCGAGGCCGGGCACCCCCGCAGCGACTCTGCGTGGGCCCAAAAAAAGCGCCTCGTTGCCGAGGCGCTGTTCTGACTGTGATTCTCTAGCCGTCAGGGCGACGGTGATGTGCTGCTCGAACCGGAGGACGAGCTGCCGGAGCCATAGCTCGTGCTTCCGGTGCTCGAGATGCTGCTCGTGCTCGAGCTGCTGCCGGCCGACGTGCCGCGGTAGCTCTGGCCGCTGCGGCTGGTGGAGTCCTCGCCGGTCGGGATCACCGACTGCTGGAGATGCTGCGCCATCTGGAGGTGCTGCTGCAGGTCGGCGACATGCTTGCTTGCGAACTCGCGGACTTGGGAATCCTTCGCGTCGCTCGCGGCCTTCTGGAAGAGCTTAATGTCCTTCTCGTGCTCATCGATCATGTGTGCGACGAACTCGCGATCGAAGTCCTGCGGCGATGCCTTGTTGAGCCGCTTGTAGGCGCGGCTGTTGGATTCGTCCTTGTCGAGCTTCAGGTTCCGCTGATTCGCGATGCTCATCAGCTCGGAATTAACCTGCTGGTGCTGTTCCACGAGCTGCTGGGCATAGTTGCGGACATCCGGGTTCGAGGCTTTCTGTGAGGCAAGCTGCGCGAGCTGCACCTCGTCCTGGCCGTCCTCGGCCGCCTTGGTCACGAAGCGGCGGTCGGTCCAGCTGAGCTTGCCGGAGCTGGTGCTGGACGACATTCCGGCTGACGAGCTGGAGGAGTTCATCGTGCCCGACATGCTTCCGCGCGACGAGCTATCCGAGCTGCCGTAGCTGCTCGAGCCTGAGGAACTGCCATAGCTGCTGCTGCCAGGTGACGACGAGGACCCCTGCGACGAGGAGGACTGTGCGAACACCGCGATGCTGCCTGTCGCCAAGACCGCCGTGGCCGCGATCAGCGTCCGACGGAGTGGCGAAATAGAAGGGTTGGATGGTTTCATGCGAGGACACTATATGCGACGAGCTGGACCCCAGCCATGGGACGGTGCCCCGATTCCAGGACCGGCGCCTCTCCCCCGGGGAGCGGCGGGAACCGCTTATCTGGAAAGCCCGGCACGCAGGGCGGTTGCGGCTCGGAGCTGTGCCCGAAGGACGGACAGGTGCCCGGCGGCAAACTGCCGTGTGAAATCGTCGTTCGCCGATGTCGCTGCCGTATAGAAAGCTTCAATATCATGCATCAGCGCCGTGATCATCGCGTCGACAAAGCACGCGTCGAAGCGCGCATCGGAAACGCTGGAGAGGTCCCGGTAGATACGCGCCCCAGTCGCATCGAACTGGATCAGGACTTTGCGGCTTCGTGCGGCAGACCCGGCCTCGTCTGCGAGCGCCGAGTGCCGCTGGCAGAACATCCGCGCGAACCTGCGCACGACATCGCTTTGCGCGCGCTCCGCCGCCAGCTGCGCAATCGCCAATTGGACCGGCACTTCAGCGACCGCGAATTCCAGAAATTGGCGGCCGACCGCATCCGCACCTCTGTCGGACGGCTCGTAAGTGGACGCATTGGCTCCGAAGCCTACGACTGCGTTCGCCGAAACCGACGCAGCACCCCGGACCGTGGCTGCGACGCACCCCATGCCCATCGTCCAGACAAGCATTCTGACGAGGAATGCGTGAGTGCGCCGCGTCATGCCCGTGAGGATAGCCCCAACGGGGGCCTTCGCCCATCAGACGATTTCCGAGCCGCCCTATCCGGTCCGCCCTCCCGGAGCAGCTCAGCCGCCCCCGAGGCGCGGACTCAGCGGCCACGAGCGGCCGCCGGCGTTCCAAGCAGGTGAAGCGCGAAGATGCGCCAGCCGCCCCCATCGACCCGCTCGATCCGCCCGAGCAGCGTCCCGCCCGTGTGCAGCTGGGCGAGATCGAGCGGCGCAACGGCGAAGATGTCGCTGCCGGCGTCGAGGACCCCGGGAACCTCGCCGTGCAATAGCGTGACGCGGTTTGTGGCGGGATCGGCTGCCGTCACCTCCGCCCGGATTGGAAATCCCCGCAATTCCTCCGGTGCCGGTGCGCAGTCGCAGTTCCGCTCCTGGATGAGGAACTCGCCTTCGGGGATGGTCACTCGCTGCAGCCGCACACCCTCCTCACGGCGGGCGGATGTGTAGGCCAGCAGCACTTGGGCCGAGGTCCGGCCGCCCGCGTAGTCGCGCATCAATGCCACGCGCGGCGGGACTTCAGGCGATGCGGTTGACGCGGGAGCGATCTCCACCGTCGCGCCCGTTTTGTAGTCAGGAGAGATTCGTCGAGCCAGAAGAGCGCCATTTGCCTCGCTCCAGAGGACAACGAAGCTGCTGTCGCTCAGCAGGACGACATCGGCGCCGGCAGGACGTCCCGACTCGTTCAGCGCGACGGCGGCGAGCCACCGAGCGCCGGCGTCCGGCGAATACGATGCGAGGATCCGGCTGCTGCCGTTGGATGTTTCTATCCATGCGGCGGCCACGCGGCTGCCATCGCTTGCGAGTCTGGGACGGACAGTGTGGGAAGGCTGCGGCTGGCTCGGAAGAGCGATGCCCTTTTGCGTCGAGTTCTTCCGAAGCCGCACCGCGGAAATCCGGGGGCCGCTTTCCGTCGATGTCACGGTGGCGACGAGAACGCTGCCATCGGCGAGCGTCAGGGTCGCGACTCCCTCCGGGTCACTCTCACGCTCCCGTGGGAATAGACCTGCGGGTGCCGGGGCTGGAAATTCGCCGGCGGAAATCGCCGGCTTCTGCGTTGCGGGTGCGGCGCGTGCCGTGATGAGGCCGGAAACCAGCAGCAGCAGGGCCTTGGCGCGCATCACCCCAGAAAACAGGCGTCGCTGACCTTGCCAAGCTCGCGAGCAGGGTGGCGGTCAGGCGCGGAGATGCTGACGGAGGGGGCTCCGCTGGAGAAATTAGCGCCGCGGTGCCGAGAAAAAGTCTTGAAACAACCGGTCAACCCGTGCGTCGAAACAGCATGCTTTTGCGATCCTGTCCGGCTTCGCGGTGGCTCGTCGCCGCGTGTCTGTTTCTCCTGGCCATGGTCGCGCGCGGCCAGTCGCCGGATGAGAACGCGGACGTGGCCCGTGACACGCTGGTGTACAAGGATGGCGACCGCGTGCACGGCGTCCTGATCGAGCAGTCGGCGGGTGTCATTGTGTTCAAGTCGGACCGGTTCGGCGAATTGCGTGTCGCGGCGGGCGACGCGGTCGTCATCAAGTCCGTGCAGTCGGTGGCTGCGCAAGGCAGGCAGAAGCAGCTGGCCGAGAGCAGGAGTCCGAACGCCCTCAAGGCGCAGGAGGCGGAGCGCGAGGAAAAGGCGGAGCAGGAAAGAATGTGGTCCTGGTTCAAGTTTTCGCCCGCAGTCCTGACCGCGAAGGTGCGCGACTTCTTCGGGCCGTGGCACGGTCGCGTGTCGTTTTCCGACGAGCTCGTGACGGACACCTCGCACCGGAACAGCGTGGCGCTCGAGGGGAAGCTCTCGCGGAAGTTCACCCGCGACCAGATCGATCTCTCCGCGCGCTACAATTACGACAAGACGAATGGCCTGCGGACGACGGACATGTTCCGCACCGTCAATTCCTGGCATCACGATTTCACGAATCGGCAATTCGGGGTGTACCGGCCGACGATCGAGTGGAACCGGGCCAACCGGAAGCAGCAGTTCGCGGAGGAGTACGTGATGGCGCAGCAGGAAGTGGGCTACGGCTACAAGCTGCTGAATCGCTCAACGCGAAAGGTCCGTGTCGGTATCTCTGAAAACATGTTCGACACCTGGAGCTCGTCGAACGGCTACACCCACACCTCTCACGCGGTGGAGTCGTTGTTCGATGAAATCGAGCTGTCGCTCCCCTGGCGGATAACGCTCACGCAGCGCGGTGTGTGGTATCCTGTCACCAAGGACCACGATGGCTGGGAGGATCAGATCGAGTTGAACAAGCGGCTCACGGAAACCCTCTCGGTTGCGTTGAGGCATGAAATCCGGCGCAACAACCCGGACGGTGCCTCGCAGAACTACACCCGGCTGAAACTCATGCTCGCCCTGGACTTCTGACGAGTGGCAGGGCGCCCAGTTGCAAGGCGGGCGGAGCAGGGTGTTCGGGTCGCAAATGAATTTGCTCCTACAGAGGGAGGCGGCTCGGGCGGTAGGAGCAGATTTATCTGCGATGGCCTGGGCTGTGGGCGGGCGGGGCAGGACCTCACGCCACGCACTTCAGGACGTACACGGAACCCCTCTGCGAACCGATCGCGAGGTACACGTCGTCGGGGGACCAGACGAGTTTTGTCGCCGGGCTCGGCATCTTCACGGTCGCGCGCAGCGGCTTTGCGTTGTCGGGGTTCCACAGCTGAACGACGCCGTCCTGCGACGCCGTCGCGAGAAGGCCGTGGGCGTTCTGGAACGCGACGCTGCAGATTGGCGATTCGTGAGGAAACATGAACGGTTCGCGTCCCTCCGGGC
>JAJYAR010000181.1:0-334 GCA_021779435.1 bacterium | reverse complement strand
CGCTGGTGGCGAGCCACCGCGAGCGCGTGTCGAACGAGAGGTACTTCACCTTTCCCTCGTAGCCGCTCATGTGCAGCTCCGTGTCGGTGGCCGGAATCCACAGGTGAACGGAGGGATCCTGGTTTCCGGATACGAGCCACCTGGCGTCGGGTGACCAGACGAGCGCCTGGATGCCGTTTCCGTACGGGAATTCCTTCTGCACCACGAAATCGTCGGCGTCCCACAGCGCGATGCCGCCGAAGTAGCCGGCCGCAACGCATCCGCCATCCGGAGACGCAGCGAGCGCGGAGATGGTCTTGGGTGCGGGCCTGAAGGTGTGTGCCACCGAGCCGTC
>JAJYAR010000180.1 GCA_021779435.1 bacterium | reverse complement strand
GCCGCACCCACAGAGCGGCGCAAGGTGGTCATTCTGGGTGGTGGCCCGAATCGCATCGGACAGGGCATCGAATTCGACTATTGCTGCGTGCATGCCGCGTATGCCCTGCGCGAAGCTGGCTTCGAGACGATCATGGTCAATTGCAACCCGGAAACGGTAAGCACGGACTACGACACCTCTGATCGCCTCTACTTCGAGCCGCTGACCGCCGAAGATGTGATCGCGCTGATCCGCCGGGAGCAGGAGCGCGGCACGCTGCTCGGCTGCATCGTTCAATATGGCGGCCAGACACCGCTCAAGCTCTCGCAGGCGCTGGCGCGCGAAAACATCCCGATCCTCGGCACCTCGGCCGAAGCGATCGACATTGCGGAGGATCGCGAGCGGTTTCAGCTGCTGCTCCGCCGGCTTGGCCTGCTGCAGCCGGAGAACGGCGTCGCGCGCTCCCTGGCCGAGGCGGAGACGGTTGCCGAACGAATCGGCTTCCCTGTGGTCATCCGGCCGAGCTACGTCCTCGGCGGGCGCGCGATGGAGATCGTCCATGACCGCGCCGGGCTCGCCCGCTACATGCGCGAGGCAGTACAGGTCTCGGGTGACAATCCGGTGCTGATCGACCGCTACCTCGCGGATGCCATCGAGGTCGACGTCGACTGCATCGCCGACGGGCGCAGCGTCTACGTCGCCGGGGTGATGGAGCACATCGAGGAGGCCGGCATCCATTCGGGCGACTCCGCCTGCGCTCTGCCGCCCTATTCCCTGCCGCCCTCGGTGGTTACGGAACTCAAGTCGGAGACCGAGGCGCTGGCCAAGGGGCTCGGCGTCGTCGGGCTGATGAACGTCCAGTACGCGATCCAGGGCGATGCCATCTATGTGCTGGAGGTCAATCCGCGTGCGTCGCGCACCGTGCCGTTCGTGGCCAAGGCGACCGGCACGCCTGTGGCCAAGATCGGTGCGCTGGTGATGGCCGGCGCCGAACTCGCCGCGTTGGCGCCGGACGATCAGGCCGTCGCGCCGCATGTCGCGGTGAAGGAGGCCGTGTTCCCGTTCGCGCGCTTTCCCAATGTCGATGTGCTGCTCGGTCCCGAGATGAAATCGACGGGCGAGGTCATGGGCCTGGATGCGAGCTTCGAACGGGCCTTCGCCAAGGCTCAGCTTGGCGCCGGGGTCCGCTTGCCACAATCGGGCACGGCGTTCCTCTCGGTCAAGGATGCCGACAAGCGGGCGTTGGTCGGGCTCGCGCGTCGGCTGCTGGAGATGGGCTTCGCCGTCCTGGCCACCCGTGGCACGGCGGCGCGGCTGGCGGAGGCCGGGCTCACCGTTCGGGTGATCAACAAGGTTCTCGAAGGACGGCCGCACTGCGTGGATGCCATCCTGTCGGGAGAGGTGCAGCTCGTGATCAACACGGCCTCGGGCGCGCAGTCGGTCGCGGACAGCTTCGCCATCCGTCGAACCGCACTGACCCATGGGGTGCCACATTTCACCACGCTGGCCGGCGCCCGGGCGGCGGTGCACGCCATCGCCGCGTTGCGGGCCGGGACGCTTGAAGTAGCCCCGTTGCAGGCGTATTTTCATCGACCGTTCTGATCGCTGCCGCGGGGCCCGGTCTTGCCCGGTCCCGGGGGCGATGCGTTGCATCCAGTCCAGGAAACGAGGGCCGCGCCGTGCAGAAATTCCCCATGACCGCCCAGGGTCTGCAGCGGCTGGAGGATGAGCTTCGCCGCCTCAAGAGCAGTGAGCGGCCGGCGGTCATCCGTGCCATCGCCGAGGCGCGCGGCCATGGCGATCTCAGCGAGAACGCGGAATACCACGCCGCGCGCGAGCGGCAATCCTTCATCGAGGGGCGGATCGGCGAGCTCGAGGAAATCGTTTCAGCCGCCGAGGTTATCGATCCCTCGCTGCTGTCCGGCGAGCATGTGAAATTCGGCGCCGTCGTGGCACTCCTCGACGAGGAAACCGAGAAGGAATCGACCTACCAGATCGTCGGCGTGCACGAGGCGGACATCAAGTCCGGGCGGCTGTCCGTGTCTTCGCCGCTGGCCAAGGCGCTGATCGGCAAGCGACCGGGCGACACCGTCTCGGTGCCGGCCCCTGGTGGGGATCGGGTCTACGAGATTCTCAGCGTCCGCTATTCTTGAGCGGGCCGGTGATCACGCTGGCGGACGTCCAGGCCGCCGCTTCCCGCATCGCCGGCAGCGTGCTGCGGACCCCGTCGCTGCCCAGTCCTTCGGTCTCGCGCGCCAGCGGCGCCGACGTCGTGCTCAAGCTCGATAATCTCCAGGCGACCGGGGCCTTCAAGGAGCGCGGCGCGGCTAATCGCCTGGCGCTGCTGACCGCGGCCGAGCGCGCCGCCGGCGTCGTTGCCATGTCCGCCGGCAACCACGCCCAGGCGGTGGCCCGTCATGCCGGGCTCAACGGCATTGCCGCCATCATCGTCATGCCGCGCTTCACCCCGGCAACGAAAGTCACCCGCACCGCGTCATGGGGGGCGGAGGTGGTGCTGCATGGCGAGACCTTGGCGGAAGCGGCCGCGCACGCCATCCGCCTGGCGGCCGAGCGCGGCATGGTCTTCGTCCATCCCTATGACGATCCGCAGGTTATGGCCGGACAGGGCACGCTGGCGCTCGAACTGCTGGAAGATGCGCCCGGGCTCGACGTAGTGCTGGTCCCGGTCGGCGGCGGCGGCCTGTTCGCCGGCTGCCTGGCTGCCGCCGAGGCCCATCCCGGTGTCGAGGTCGTCGGGGTCGAGGTCGCCGCCTATGCGGCGATGGCCCAGCGGCTTGCCGGCCAGCCCGTCACGGTCGGCGGGCCGACGATCGCGGAGGGCATTGCCGTGCGCGATATCGGTGAAGCCCCGCTTGCCGTGGTCCGCGCCCACGGCGCCGAGGTTCTCGTCGTGCCCGAACGCGCGGTCGAGCAGGCGATCGCGCTGCTGGTCGAAGGTGCGAAACTGGTGGCGGAGGGAGCCGGCGCGGCGGCGCTCGCGGGCCTGCTCGCCTATCCCGGCCGCTTCGCCGGCAAACGGGTGGGCATCCCGATCCGCGGCGGCAATATCGATGCGCGCATTCTCGCAAACGTGCTGCTGCGCAATCTTCTGCGCGACGGGCGGCTGTTGCGGCTGCGCATGGAGATCCCCGACCGCCCCGGTGTGCTCGCCGATATCGCCGGTCGCATCGGCAATGCCGGCGGCAACATCATCGACGTCTCGCACCATCGGCTGTTCGCCTCGCCTTCGGTGCAATCGGCCGAACTCGAGCTGATGATCGAGGCTCGCGACGCGGCCCACGGGACCGCCATCACCGCCTCGCTCGCCGAACACTATGCGGTCCGGCTGCTCTCGGGTGAGCGGGCCGAAGATTGAACGAGCCACGGGAGGACACAGGGTGACCGACAGCAACCGTTTCGCCGGGCAGACCGCGATCATCACCGGCGGCGCCTCCGGGATCGGCCTTGCATGCGCCGAGCGCCTCGCCGCGGAGGGCGCGCGCGTCGCTGTGTGGGACGCGAACCCGGAGGGGCTGCACGCCGCGCGCACGCGCCTCGGCGGCGAGACACTGACGACGGTCCTCGACGTGACCGACGCCGAGGCAGTGGCCCGCGCGGCCGACGCGGCCTTTGCCCATTTCGGCCGCGTCGACATTCTCGTCGCCAGCGCTGGCATCTCCGGGCCGAATGCAGCGGTATGGGAGTACAGCGTCGCCGACTGGCGCCGCGTGATCGACATCAATCTCCACGGTGTCTTCCACTGCAACCGCGCCGTCGTTTCGCTCATGCAGCGGCATGATTATGGCCGCATCGTCAACATCGCCTCGATCGCGGGCAAGGAAGGCAACCCGAATGCCGCGGCCTACTCGGCGTCCAAGGCGGCGGTGATCGGGCTGACCAAGTCGCTCGGCAAGGAGCTCGCCAAGACGGGCATTCGTGTCAATTGCGTGACGCCTGCTGCGGTCCGTACCGCTATCTTCGAGCAGATGACCCAGGCCCACATCGATTTCATGCTGTCGAAAATCCCCCTCGGCAGGTTTGGCGAGGTCGAGGAGATCGCGGCCATGGTCGCCTGGCTCGCCAGCCGCGAATGCAGCTTCTCCACGGGCGCGGTGTTCGACCTGTCCGGCGGTCGCGCCACCTACTGACCGCGCGCACACGACGGACCGTCCGTCACGCAATCTTCTCTGACAGGGTCGCGCCGACAGCGTAAGAGCAGGGCCGCAACGCAACCAACCGCGCGCGATTCGCTTCGGGCGCGGCAGGGCCAGCGGAGAGGTCATGAACGCGCCGGTCTCGCGGACCAGCTATCGCAGCGTCTTCATCTCTGACACCCATCTCGGCACCCGCGGCGCCCGCTGCGACTTCCTCGCCGATTTCCTGCGCCGCATGAGTTGCCAGCAGCTCTACCTCGTTGGCGATATCATCGATGGCTGGCGCCTGCGGAAATCCTGGTACTGGGACGGAATGCACGACGAGGTGCTCAGGCTGGTGCTGCGGCATGCGCGCAATGGCACCGACATCACCTATGTTCCGGGCAATCACGACGAGGCATTCCGCGCCTGGCTCCATCATGGGCTGGAGGTTGCCGGCATCCGCATGGCAGCCGAGGCCGCGCATGTCACGGCGGACGGGCAGCGCCTGCTGGTCCTGCACGGCGACGAATTCGACCATGTCGTGCGCTATGCCCGCTTCCTCGCCGTCCTCGGCGATGGCGCCTATGTCGCGGCCCTCGTGGTCAATCGGTGGCTCAATCTTGCCCGCCGACGGCTCGGCTACCCGTACTGGTCGATCTCCGTGTGGCTCAAGCGGCGGGTGAAAGAGGCGGTCAAGGCGATCGACCGGTTCGAATCCGCGCTTGCCGCGGAGGCCCGTCGCCGAGGTTTCGATGGCGTCGTCTGCGGCCACATCCACCACGCCGAAATGCGCGAGGTCGATGGCGTACTCTACATCAACAGCGGCGACTGGGTCGAAAGCTGCACCGCGCTGGTCGAACACCACGATGGCAGGCTCGAGCTGATCGACTGGACGGCCATGGCCAATCTTTCCTTCTATTCCCGCCGGGCAACGCGGATCACCGAAGCTGCCTGACGGATCGCACATGCTATCGCTTCCGGCGGCGACGGGCGCGCGTGTGCTCATCGTGACCGATGCCTGGGCACCGCAGGTCAACGGCGTCGTCCGCACACTCGCGGCGTTGGCATCGGAGCTCGACAGCCTCGGGCACGAGGTCGAGGTGATCGGGCCGGATCGGTTCCGCACGCTGCCCTGCCCGACCTATCCGGACATAAGATTGTCTCTGGCGCCTGGGCGCCGTCTCGCACGCATGATCGAAACCTTCGCGCCCGATGCGCTGCACATCGCCACGGAAGGCCCGCTTGGATGGGCGGCCTCGCGCTGGGCGCGCCGGCGCGGGTTCGCGTATACCACCGCGTTTCACACCCGCTTTCCCGAATATATCCAAGTTCGCACGCGCTTTCCGCCTGGCCCGCTCTATGCGTGGCTGCGCCGTTTCCACGGCGGCAGCGCCGGGACGATGGTGGCGACGGAGAGTCTGCGCGCGGAGCTCGCCGCGCGCGGCTTCAACCGGCTGCTTTCGTGGTCGCGCGGGGTGGATCTCGCGCTGTTCACGCCCGATCCCGCGGAGGCGTGGCCGCTCCCACGCCCGGTTTTCCTCTATGTCGGCCGGGTCGCCGTGGAGAAGAACATCGAGGCGTTCCTTGCACTCGACCTGCCTGGCTCGAAGGTCGTCATCGGCGATGGACCACAACGCGTCGCGTTGGCCGCGCGCTATCCGAGCGTCCACTTTCTCGGCGCGCGCCACGGCCCCGCGCTCGCGCGCGCCTATGCCGGGGCCGATGCGCTGGTGTTCCCGTCGCGCACCGACACGTTCGGCTTGGTTCTCATCGAGGCGCTGGCCTGCGGCACACCCGTCGCCGCCTATCCGGTGACGGGGCCGAAGGACGTGCTCGCCGGCGCCGAGGGCTGCATCGGCGCGCTGGCCGACGATCTCGCCGTCGCCGCGATCGCCGCGCTGGCGGCGGACCGCGCCGCTTGCCGGCGCCATGCCGAGCGCTTCAGCTGGCGCGCCTCGGCCGAGGCGTTCCTGACGAATCTTCTGCCGATGCGCTGAGCGCCACGCCGGTCCGCTCACGCTCGATCAGCGCCTGCTTGCGCGCCACGCCCCAGCGATACCCGGCGAGATCGCCACTCGTGGCGACGACCCGATGACAGGGCACCGCGACCGCCAGCCGGTTTGCCGCGCAGGCACCGGCAACCGCGCGGACCGCA
>JAJYAR010000179.1 GCA_021779435.1 bacterium | reverse complement strand
GTGGTGCCGATGCCGCTGGTGCCGCCGTGGATCAACACGGTCTCGCCGGCCTTGCAGGCGCCGCGCTCGAACAGATTGGTCCAGACCGTGAAAAACGTCTCCGGCAGCGCCGCCGCCTCGATCATCGTGAATCCGCGCGGCACCGGCAGGCACAGTTCGGCGGCCGCCACCGCGAAGCCGGCGTAACCGCCGCCGGTCACGAGCGCGGCGACCTGGTCGCCGAGCGACAGGCCCGTGACTCCCGGCCCCATGGCGACGACTTCGCCCGCGATTTCCAGACCGAGCACGTCCGATGCTCCCGGCGGCGGCGGATAGGAGCCCTGCCGCTGCAAAACGTCCGGGCGGTTGACGCCCGCGGCCGCAACCCGCAGCAGCACCTCGCCGTCGGCGGGGACCGGCACAGGCCGCTGACCGAGCCGCAATTGTTCGGGTCCGCCCGCGGCGGCGATTTCTACGACCGGCATCGTCGACGGCACCATGGACTTCATGCATCACTCCTTGAATCGACCGCTAGCCGCCGATCAGGCCTGCGCCGACGTTGATCGCGAATCCGAGGATCGCGGCGTTGAAAAGAAACGAAACCAGCGTGTGCGCCAGGACGACGCGGCGGATCGGCGCATCCAGCGTCGATACGTCCGAGGTCTGGCACGCGCACGAAATCGTGAACGAGAAATAGGCGAAATCCCAGAACACCGGCATGTCGGTGCGGGGAAACTGCAGCGGACGCCGCGCGGCGTCCGCGCTGTAGAAGAGATCCGCGTATTGAGACGTGAATATCGTCGGCACCAGCAGCCAGGACGACAGCAGGGTTCCGGCGGCGAGGGCCAGATGCGCGGCCCGCTGCGCGCCCGACACGTGCTTCAGCGTCGACAGCACGGCGATGATCGCCGCCAGGCTGAGGACCGCGACGGAAACGACGATGATCGAGATCACCGTCGTGCCCTCGTCCTCCACTTCGAACCGCTCGCATATCCGTTCGGCCGACAAGCTCGTCATCCAGTGAAACACCAGCGCCAGGAACAGCAGGACCCCGCCGTTCCACGCAACCAGCAGGCGGCTGACCGCGGACCACTGGGAGGGAAGCGCGAAGTAGACGGCGATGCCGATCGCCGTCGCGATAAGCAGTCGCGGATGGTAGCGGATGTATTTGTACATGGACGTCCCGCGGCGCATGGAGCCTGATGCCCGAGCGGCGGCCAGTGTAAGCGCTTCCGCGCCGCCAAAGCCACGGCTTTTGCGCGCGGCGCTTGCGGCGCGATGGAATAGGCCGATATTCTCCACGCTCAACACGACCCAAGGAGCACAGAGTGATGACATCGGCATCGGTTCCCGCCTCCGGCACGACTTCGCCCGATCTTCCCGCGCACCGGGTCCTCAGCGGCCAGAAGGCCCTCGTCACCGGAGCGAACTCCGGCATCGGCATGAGCGTCGCCCTCGCGCTCGGCGCCGCAGGGGCGGACGTCGTGGTCAACTACGTCGTCGGCGACGACGCCGCGAACGCGGTCGTCGATGAGATCCGCCGCTCCGGCGTGCGCGCGATCGCGGTGAAGGCCGACGTCTCCTCAGAGACCGACGTCGAGCGCATGTTCGCGACGATGCTCTCCGAATTCGGCACGATCGACATTCTCGTCAACAACGCGGGCCTGCAGCGTGACGCCGCGTTTCACGACATGACGTTGACCGAATGGAACACCGTGATGAACGTGAATCTCACCGGTCAGTTCCTGTGCGCCCGCGCGGCGATACGCGAGTTTTTGCGGCGCGGCGTCGTCCCCCAGGTGTCGTGCGCCGCCGGCAAGATCATCTGCATGAGCTCCGTGCACCAACAGATCCCCTGGGGAGGCCACGCGAACTACGCCTCGTCGAAGGGCGGCATCAAGCTGCTGATGGAGAGTCTTGCACAGGAAGTCGCGCCGCAGCGCATCCGGGTGAACGGCGTCGCGCCGGGCGCGATCCGCACGCCCATCAACACCTCGGCCTGGGACACGAAGGAGGCTTACGCGCGCCTGATGACGCTCGTGCCCTACGGACGCATCGGCGAGCCGCAGGATGTCGCCCGCGCGGTGGTCTGGCTGGCCTCGGATCATTCGGATTACGTCGTCGGCACGACCTTGTACGTGGACGGGGGAATGACGCTGTACCCCGGCTTCGCGACCGGCGGCTAGGAGTCGCCGCCGGGCGGCCGCTTCCACACCAGGTCCAGATGCTTTGCCGCCCGGACATCGTCGAGCCGGCGTACCGGCAGCCGGTGGGGGGCGGTTTTCACGCGCTCGGGGTCCGTCACGGTCTCGGCCAAGATCGCGGTCATCGCGGCGACGAAACCGTCGAGCGTCTCCTTCGCCTCGGTCTCCGTCGGCTCGATCAACAGGCACTCGGGCACGAGTTGCGGGAAATACACCGTCGGCGCGTGCTGGCCAAAGTCGAGCAGACGCTTCGCGAAATCCATCGCGGTGACGCCCCGCTCGGCGGCCTCGCGTTTCAGCGTCAGAATGAACTCGTGCGATGCGCGGCGATCCGGATAAGCCGCTTCGAATCCCGCCCGCCGCAGGCGCGCCAGCAGGTAGTTCGCATTGAGAACGGCGTATTCGGCGACGCGGCGCATGCCCTCGCGTCCAATCATGCGCATGTAGATGTACGCCCGCAGCAGCACGCCGACGTTCCCCATGAACGCCGACAGGCGCCCGATGGTCTCAGGAAGATCCCGTTCGTCGAGCCAGACGTAGCCCGTGGCGTCGCGGCCGACTATCGGCACCGGCAGATACGGCAGCAGTCGCCTGCCAACCCCGACCGCGCCGGCGCCGGGCCCGCCGCCGCCGTGCGGCGTCGAGAAGGTCTTGTGCAGATTCATGTGCATGACGTCGAAACCCATGTCTCCCGGGCGCACCTTGCCGAGGATGGCGTTCAGGTTCGCGCCGTCGTAGTAAAGCAGCGCGCCCGCCTGGCGCGCGATCGCGGCGATCTCGCTGATCGACCGTTCGAAGACTCCGAGCGTCGACGGATTCGTCAGCATGACGCCCGCCGTGTTCACGCCCACCGCCCTGCGCAATGCCTCCAGGTCGCAATCGCCGTCCGGATTGCACGGAATCTCGACCACCTTCATGCCGCACATCGTCGCCGTCGCCGGATTGGTGCCATGGGCCGCCTCGGGGACGATGATCTCGTTGCGCGCCGCGTCGCCGCGTGCGCGATGAAACGCGCGGATCATCGCGACGCCGGCGAACTCACCCTGGGCACCCGCCATCGGCGTGAGCGAAACGCCCTCCATGCCGGTCACCTCGCACAACATCTGCTGCAATTCGTACAGGCAGGCGAGCAGTCCCTGGCCCATCGACACCGGCGCGAGCGGGTGCCGCGACAGAAATTCGGGCAGCATCGCGTAATGATTGGAGCCGCGCGGGTTGTATTTCATCGTGCAGGAGCCGAGCGGGTAGAACTGCGTGTCGATCGAGAAATTCTTCTGCGACAGGCGCGTGTAGTGGCGCACCGCCTGCAACTCCGACACCTCCGGCAGCTCCGGACGGCGCCGGCGCCGGAGCTCCGCCGGCAGGATTGCGGCGGTCTCCGGCGCCAGTTGCGCCGCCGCCGTCCGCCCCGGCCGCGACCGGTCGAATATGGTCGCCTCGCCGGCGCCGTCGTATTCCTCGACATCCTTCATCGCAAGGCCTCCAGCGCCGAGGCGTAGCGCAGTACGTCCTCGGCCGTCTTGGTTTCGGTCGCGCACACGAGCAGCGTGTGGCCCAGCTCCGGATAGTCGCGCGCGGCATCGTAGCCGGCCGCAATGCCGAGGCGCGCGAGTGCGTCGACGAGCGGGCCGACCGGCCGGTCGAATCGCAGCAGCGCCTCATGAAAGCGCGGCGCGGAGAACGCGGGACGCACCCCGTCGATCCGCGCGAGCCTCGCGACCAGTTCCTCGGTGCGGGCGCACGCCGCGGCGGCGACGCGCTCCAGACCCGTGGCGCCGAGCAGCGCGAGGTAGATCGTCGCCGCTGTCATCACCAAGCCCTGGTTGGTGCAGATGTTGGACGTGGCCCGGCCGCGGCGTATGTGCTGCTCGCGCGCCTGCAGCGTCAACGTGTAACCCGGCCGGCCGTCCAGATCGAGCGTGCGTCCGGCGATGCGCCCGGGCATCTGCCGCACGTATTCCATGCGGGTCGCCATGAAGCCGAAATACGGTCCGCCGGCCGACAGCGGCACGCCGAGCGGCTGCCCTTCGCCGACGACGATGTCCGCGCCGCGCTGTCCCCACTCGTTCGGTGATGAAATCAACGCGAGCGATGTGGGATTGACGACGGCGACGACCAAGGCGCCGTGCGCGTGCGCCCAGTCGGTCAAGCGGCCGGCCTCCTCGATGGAGCCGAAGAAATTCGGCTGTTGGATCACGAGCGCGGCGATGTCCGCGCCGCCCCAGGATTCGAGCGCATCCGGTGCCGTGCGCCCGGACTCGTGGTCGAAGTCCACGGATTCGAACAGGAGTTGCTGCGGGCCGGCGATCGCCGCCGCGCAGCGGCGATAAGCCGGGTTCACGGCCCGCGGCATCAGAATCCGCGGCGTCTTGGCGCGGCGGTTCGCCCGCACCGCCATCAGGCAGGCCTCGGCGAGCGCCGAGGCGCCGTCGTACAAGGAAGCGTTCGACACCTCCATGCCGGTCAGCGCCGCGATCATCGACTGGTATTCGTAGATCGTTTGCAGCGTCCCCTGGCTCGCCTCCGCCTGGTAGGGCGTATACGCCGAGTAGAACTCGCCGCGCGTCGCGATCGCCCACACGGCGGCCGGGATGTGGTGCTCATAGGCGCCGGCGCCGATGAAATTTAGCGCGCGGCCGTCGCGCGCGGCGCGCTCGCTCATCAGCCGCCCGATCTGCATTTCGGTCGCCGCCGGCGGGATCCCGGCGAGGGGCGCGGCGCGCAGGTCCGCCGGAATCTCGTCGAACAACGCCTCGATGGCGTCGACGCCGATCGCCCCCAACATCTCGCGGACTTCCTGATCGGTGTGCGGAATGAAGGCCACGCCGGGTCACCCGCCGCCGGCGACCAGAGTTTCATACTCGGCCGGCGCGAGCAGCGCCGTGGCCGCGGCATCCTCCCCCGGCGCGAGACACCACAGCCAGCCGTCCCCATAGGGGTCCGAATTGACCCGTTCGGGCGCATCGGCGAGCACGCCATTGGCGGCCACGACCGTGCCGGCGACCGGTGCATAGACGTCCGAGGCCGCCTTGACCGACTCGACGACCGCACAGGCTTCGCCCGCCGCGAGCACGCGCCCCGCCTGCGGCGTTTCGACGAACACCACGTCGCCGAGGGCGTGCTGCGCATGATCGGTGACGCCGATGGTCACGGTGCCATCCGCGTTCTTGCGCACCCATTCATGCGACCTGGTGTAGCGCAAATCCGTCGGAATATTGCTCGCCATATGATGAACCTCGCGATGATGTCGGTTGAAACGGATCGCCGGGCCGCGGCTCGCGCTACGGCGCGGTAACCGCCCGGCCCAAACGGACGAAGGGCGGCGACACCAGGTGCGCACGCAGCGTCTTGCCGCGTATGTCGACGTCGACCGCACCGGCCGCCGCCACGGGAACCCGCGCGAGACCGATCGAGCGGTTCAGGGTCGGTGAAAACCCGCCGCTGGTCGTCTCGCCGTCGCCCGCGGCCGTACGCAGACGCTGGTGGCTGCGCAGCACGCCGCGATCGTCCAGCATGACGCCGATGAGCTTGCGCGCGACTCCCGCCGCCCGCTGCGCCTCGAGAGCCGCGCGCCCGACGAATTCGCGCCCGTCGCCCAGTGCGACGGTCCAGCCGAGGCCCGACTCGAGCGGGGTCGTCGATTCGTCCATGTCGTTGCCGTACAGATTCATGCCCGCCTCGAGCCGCAGCGTGTCGCGCGCGCCGAGACCGCAGGGCAGGACTCCCGCGTCGATCAATGCGTCCCATAGCGGCCCCGCCGCGGCGCCGGGAAGCATGATCTCGACGCCGTCCTCGCCCGTGTAGCCGGTGCGCGCAACGAATGCCGCCTGATTCCCGATGTCGATAGCGGCGGCGCCGAAGCCCGGCAGGGCGAGCATCTTCGCCGCCTCGCCCGGCGCCAACAGCGCGGCGGTCCGCGCGCGCGCCTGCGGCCCTTGCACCGCGATCATCGCCAGGTCGGAACGCGTCCGCAACTCGACACCCGTCGCCGGGCATTGCCGCTGGATCCACGCAAGGTCCTTCGCCGCGCTGCCGGCGTTGACGACGAGGCGGTAGCCGTCGGCGGCGCGCCGGAACGCGATCAGATC
>JAJYAR010000178.1 GCA_021779435.1 bacterium | reverse complement strand
TCGGTATGCGCCGTACTCGCGCATCGCCTCCCACATGGCCATGAAATTCTCGGGGCTCACGTCGCTCTGTACGTTGTGCACCGTGGCGAAGACGAAACCGCCGCCGGGCGCGAAATCGTCGATCCGGCGCCTCACCTCGTCCCGGACCTCGGCGGGCGTGCCGAAGGGCAGGACGTGCTGGGTGTCCACGCCGCCGCCCCAGAAGGTGATGTCCTTGCCGAACTCGCGCTTGAGCTCGGCCGAGTCCATGCCCTCGGCGTTGACCTGTACGGGATTGAGCACGTCCACTCCCTCCTCGATGAGATAGGGAATGAGCGGCTTCACCGCCCCGCAGGAGTGGTAGAAGATATGCACGGGAGCGGCCGCCTTCCGGCGGATGAAGGTGAACAGCTCCTTGTGGTAGGGATGGACCATGCGCCGGTACAGGTCGGGCGAGCAGAGCAGGCTCGATTGCGTGGCCAGGTCGTCGGCTTCCGACACGACGAGGACATTGCTCCCGACGGTCTCGAGCGCCTTCTCCCAGTACTGCATCTTGAGCTCGGTGATCTTGCGCATGAGCGCGTGGGCGAAGTCCTCGTTCACCATCATGTCCGCGAGGAATTTCTCGAAGCCGGTCATCCATAGCGCGGTTTCCCATATGCCCGCGTACTGCCGCCCCAGGATGTAGGCCTTCTTCTCGCCGAAGACGGCCCGGTCCGCCCGGGCCTTCAAGGTGGCGAAGCGGGCCGACTCCTTCGGATCGGGCCAGGGAAAGCCTTCGAGGTCCGCGGGCGTCTCGGCGTCCTTGAGCGGCCGGTCGGTCATGTCGAAGTAGTGCCCTCCGTCGACCGGCATCTTCCAGGAAATGCCCCACTCGTCCACCATCCGCCAGTACTCGCCCTCGCGCACCGGATCTTTCGCGAGCGTGGGGCCAGCGGGCGGATCGGGATCGACGCAGGAGACGTCCACCTCGAGGCGCGCCAGCAGGTCCTCGTCCACGCGGGCCAGTTGCTGCATCACGTCGACGAGCTGGACCTCGCGCTCGCTCAGGCCGAGATAGCGGCGCAGATTCACGTAGGCGTGCACGTTGATGCCGGTGAGCACCGAGCCGCCGAGGTCGAAGGGAACCCGGTCCGGCTCGCGATGCTCGAGGGCGGCCTTGACTCGTTCGTAGCTCGTCATGCCGATTTCCTCGCGCCTGATTCCGCCGAGGCCTTGGCGGCGCCGGCAGCCTTGGCCTGGGCGCTCGTCTTGCCGAGCTGGTCGATCAGGACGGCCACGAGCAGGGTGGCGCCGATCACGAAGGTCTGCCAATACACGTCGACGCCGAGCAGGGTGAGGGCGTTGGTGATGAGAGCCATGAGGAGCGAGCCGAGGAAGGCGCCGAACACGCTGCCCTCCCCTCCCTGGAGGCTCGCGCCGCCGATGATGACCGCGGTGATGACCCGGAGCTCGAGGCCGGTGCCGGCGGTCATCGACGCCGCCCCGAGGCGAGCCGTCATGACGATGCCCGCGAGCCCCGCGAACAGTCCGGTGAGCATGTAGGCCAGGACCTTCATGCGATCGACGGCGATGCCCGAAAGCCGGGCCGCCCTCTCGTTGCCGCCGATGTAGTAGCTCTGCCGGAAGAACCGGAAGCGGCGCAGCATGATGTCGCCGCCGATGATGAGCACCGCGGCGATGATGATCGGCGTCTGCACCCCGAAGAGCATGGCCTGGCCGATCGCGGCGAAGCTGTCGGGCAGGCCGGAGATGTTGCGCCCCCGGGACACGATGAGCGTCAGGCCGCGGAACAGGCTCAGGGAGGACAGGGTGGCCACGAAGGGATTGATGCCGACCTTCGAGATGATGAAGCCGTTGAAAAGGCCGATGAGAGCCCCGATGGCCAGGCCGATGAGCACGGCGGGCACCGTCGGCACGCCCTTGGCCAGGAGCAGAGCGGTCGTGGCGCCGACGAAGGCGACGATGGAGCCGACCGACATGTCGAAGCCGCCCGAGACCATGAGGTTGGTCATCGCGACCGCCACGATAGCCTCGATCGAAAGCCCCAGGAGCACCGCGAGGAGGTTGTCCCACGCGAGGAAGTAGGGCGAGGCGAAGCTCATCACCACCATGATGCCCAGGACGATGCAGCCGATCATGAATTCGCGCTGACCGGTCAAGCGCTTGAACCAGTTCATGCTTCGCATTCCCCTCCGGCGGCTCCGGTGGCCAGGGCTATGACCGATTCCTCGGTCGCCGTCCCGCCCTCGAGCTCGCCCGCTATATGTCCCGATTTCATGACGTAGATCCGGTCGCTCATGCCGAGTATCTCCGTGAGATCGGACGAGATCATGAGAATGGCCGTCCCGCGCGCCGCGAGGGCGCGGAGAAAGCCGTAGATTTCGCTCCGGGCTCCCACGTCGACGCCCCGCGTGGGTTCGTCGACGATGAGGAGCCGCGGCTCGATGCCTATCCAGGCCCCGAGCAGGACCTTCTGCTGGTTCCCGCCCGAGAGCGTGCGGACCGACTTCTTCGCGCCGCCCGCCGCGATGCGGTAATCCCGGATGGCCCGCTCCGTCGCCTCGTCCACCAGGGCCTCGCTCACGAAGGGCCCTTTGCTCAGCGACGAGAGCCGGTTGGCGGCCAGGTTCGCGCGGATGGGGAAGTCGAGGAAGAGCCCCTGGGTCTTGCGGTCCTCGGTGAGGTAGCCGATTCCGAGAGCTATGGCGGTCCCGGGCGACTGCGGCGATATCTCCTTTCCGTCGAGGAGCATCTCGCCGGAATGCGGAGGCTCGGCGCCGAAGACCGCGCGGCCGAGCTCGGTCCTGCCCGCTCCCACGAGACCGGCGAGTCCGACGATCTCCTTCGCGCGCACGATGAGCGAGACGTCGGAGAAGGCGCCCTTGCGGGAGAGCGTGCGCAGCTCGAAGCGCGGTGCGCCCAGCGAGGCCGGGTCCGGCCTCACGCCGTAGATGTCGGCGATCGTGCGCCCCACCATGTTGGTCACCAGGAAATCCTCGTCTATGTCCGCGACGGAAGCGTCGCAGACGAAGCGGCCGTCCCGCAGGATGGTCACCGTCGACGCGATCTCGAAAATCTCCGACAGGTGATGCGAAATATAAAGGCACGCCAGGCCGCGCCCGGTCAGAGTCCGGATGTTGTCGAAGAGCCGCTTCGACTCGATCTCCGTCAGGGACGAGGTCGGCTCGTCGAGGATGAGCACCGAGGGATCCGTCGAGATGGCCTTGAGTATTTCGACGACCTGCTGGTTGGCCGGATTCAGGTTCTTGACGAGGGTCGAAGGATCGATGCACTCGAGGTCGAAGAGGGCGAGGTACTCCCGGGCCCGCCGGTTCAGCTCGTTCTTGTCGATGGCTCCGATGCCGTTCACGGGCTGCCGGTTGGCGAAGATGTTCTCCGCCACGCTCAGGGACGGCACGAGACTGAGCTCCTGGTAGACGATCGATATGCCGTGGCGGACCGCCTCCTGAGGCGAGGAGAAAGCCATTTCCCGCCCGTCGAGGACGATGCTTCCCGAGTCGGGCCGATAGACTCCGGTGAGCACCATCATCAAGGTGCTCTTGCCCGCACCGTTTTCGCCCACGACCGCATGGGTCTCGCCCCGCCGAACCTTGAGATCGACGCCGTCGAGAGCCTTGACCCCGGGGAAGGTCTTCACGATATCACGGGCCTCGAGAATGTATTCAGACATCGGATATCCTTTGCGATCAAAACCGGGAATGGAAGATGATCAACGTAAAGAAAACCAACAGAGAGAAAAAGCGAATGGAAAGCGGAAACGAGGTGAAAAGGCGCAAAGCTGCGAGAGAGAAGCCAGGCTTGGGGTACCCAATGATTCCTCACTGCTCCAGCACCGCCTTCCTTGCTACCCTCTGCGTCTTTGCCCCTTTCCCTATCCCTCGTTTTCCATTCGTTCCAGACCTTTGTGGGTCTATGCCATCAGCCCGTCGGCTCAGCGCTTGAAGTACTGGTAGTTCGAGGAGTCGATGACGACGACGCCGGTGTCGATCGTCACCGGGATGCCCGGAACGCCCGCGGCCTTGTTGTCGCTGGTGATGGCGACCTTGGAGTTGTTGTAGTTATAGAGTATTTGCAGGGCGTAGTAGGGCATGAGGGCCGTCTGCTGGGCGATGGAGGCCGAGATAACGCCTTCCTTGATGGCCTGGAGAATATCGTTGCTGCGGTCCATCGACACGATCTTCACCTTGCCCACTTTCCCGGCTTCGCGCACCGCCGTGGGGACGCCTTCGCCGCCGGCGCCTTCGACGCAGGCGATGCCGGCCAGGTCCGGGAACCGCTGGAGCAAGGCGGCGGTCACCTGAGCCGCCTGCACCGGATCGCTCTGGTCATCGGCGATCTGGACGATCTTGATGCCGGGATACTTGGCCAAGGCGGCCTTATAGCCCGAGATGCGCTCTTCGAGATTGGATTGGCCGGGCTTGGTGATGATCGCCACCTTGCCCTTGCCTCCTATGAGCGAGGCGAGCTTGGTGCCGCCCACCATGCCCGCGTTGTAGTTGCCCGTGCCCACGAAGGCCATGCGCTTGGATCCGGGAAGGTCCGCGTCGACCGTGACGACCGGGATGCCCATGTTCACGGCCTTGTCGACAATCGCGTTGAGGGTCGACTCGAAGCCGACGACGATGATGCCATTGGGCTTCTTCGCGATCGCTTCCTCGAAAGCCGACACCATGGCGTTCATGTCGTACTCGGCCGGGCCCACGTATTGGGTACGGACACCGAGCTCTTTGCCGGCCATTTCCAGGCCCATCTTGTGGTCGTAGAAATAGTCGAGATTGCCGAGCGCCGAGACCTCGATGTAGAGCTGGTCCTTCTTGGGCGGGCAGTAGATAGACTGCGCGAATAGACCGGGCACGATGGTCATGATCGCGAGCGCTGCGAGAACAAACCGTTTCATGCTGCATCCTCCTGTGGAAATGGAGAGGCTGGATGAGGCATGGTACGGCCGTTTCCTGGAATCGTACACCGTGAAGCTTTTCGCCACGACGTGGATTTTCTTGTCGTCCTACCGACGAAGCTGAGGGGAAAACGCAAAAAAAGCCGGATACACCTAAAAAATGAACAGCCTCGGAGCAGAGCCCCGAGACATGGACCCGCTTGCGAAACACCTGCCGCCGGGCGCTCGCGGCCTCGAGGAACTTGGGCGAATCTTGTTCGGACAGCAGCCCGCGCCGGCCGGAAGGGAAGGCCTTCAGACCGCGTCGATCACCCTGTCGTGGTCCCAGACGGGCTCGATGCGGCGGCCCGGGGGCACGACGAGAAAGTCCGACTCGTTCCATTCTCCGGCGACGAGCGCGCGCAGGAGCCGGGTCGATCCCGGAAGGAGGATGAATTCCTTGCCCTCCTCGGCGGCTTTTTCGCGCATCGCGTCGGCGTAGCCCAGGGAGGCGGTCTCGGGGGTTTCGATGAAGCGCAGCTCCCGCTCCCGGTCCTCGGGGTGGAGGGTCTCCCAGACGTAGGCGGCGTTGTCTTCGCCGTAGCGCTCCACCAGCTCCTCGTACTCGAGCCCGCGGCCGGAGCTCAAGCCCATCTCGGAAGTCCGGAAGTAGGTCGAGCCCCGCTCGATGTAGCCGGCCGAGCTCCACGAGGCGCTCAGATTCGAGGAGAAGCGTTCGAGGAAGGCCGCGCGCGAGCCGAGGAGGATCGTGCAGCAGTCGTGGGCGCGGGAGAGCACGAGGGGCAGGGAGCGCGCCTGGACGCCCGCGAGTCCGTTGCCGCACAGGCCGTAGCCCAGGAGTATGGCGTCGTAGCCGCGGCCGCCGCTCTCGCGCGGCGGGGCCGAGGACACCTCGTCGATGCGCGACTGCAGGCGCGAGCGGAGCTCGGCCGCGTTCTCGTGCAGGCCGAGTTCGAGGAACTCCGGGTCGACGACGGCGCCGGAGGCCGAGAGGACCGCGCAGAACTCGCGCATGAAGACGTTGCACGAAATGAGTTTGTACTTGGCCCGCCGGTCCGCCATGCTCGGGGACTCCCCTCTAATTGAGCACGGCGGCTATCTTGGCCCGCAGTTCGTCCCGCGAGGGGATGATGGAGGAGTATTTGAGGTCGCCGTTGATGTAGATGGAGGGCAGCTTGGCCACGCCCATCTTGAGGCAGCGCGCGACGTTCTCCTTGGTGGTGAACTTGTGCTCGATGATGTCGATGCTCTCGCCGAAGATGGACTTCATGTCCTTGGCGGCCTCCATCATGTAGCCGCAGGCGGCGCAGGTGGCCGAGTCGAGGGTGAAGACCTCGACCAGCGGCTTGGGCAGGCGGCCGTAGTCCGGCAGCGTCACCTCGACCGAGATCTGCGCGCC
>JAJYAR010000177.1:2304-6312 GCA_021779435.1 bacterium | reverse complement strand
CCGTCAGCCACCGTCAGGCGGGGCTGATCTGGCTGATTGGCGGTGCTGTCCCGATCCAGATAAGTGTCAACGTTGTTGCTGATCAAACCAGTCGCTGGTTGCCCCGCCCACCAATCCAGATGCGGATCGCCGGGGTTAAATATCGTCACGCCGTTGAACGGAGCAGGGCGGAAAGGAACGTCTCCGCGATCGCGCTGAAGACCAGATTCCGGCGCCCTCCGAATTTCGCCGCCGCCTCCTTGTCGTTGAACGTGACGATCACGCTCACGATCTTCGGCAGGAAGAGGATCAGCATCGTGAACACGAATAGCACGAAAGCCTCCCTGATCTCGATGTCGTAGCCGAAGATCGACGTGTATTCCTCCGGGCGCGGTCCCGAGGATCCGTTCGGCGAGGTCACGCGCGCAAACACATGAATGGTGCTGACGAACAGGAAGAACAGCCACAGCGGCGACGAGACATAGCCCATCACACCCATCAGCATGTGGAGCCGGTTCGCGGGACGAAACCCGCGGGCGGTCAGCAGCCAGGTGTGCTGCATGTTGCCCTGGCACCAGCGGCGGTCGCGCTTGGCGGAGTCGATCAGCGTGGGCGGCCCCTCCTCGTACGTGCCCTCGATGTCGCCGGCAAGCCAGACGCCCCACCCTGCCTTGCGCATCAGCGCGGCCTCTACGAAGTCATGTGACAGGATGCGTCCGCCGAACGGCTCGGTGCCCGGCAGCTCCGGAAGCGAGCAATGCTCGATGAAAGGCTGCACGCGGATGATCGCGTTGTGGCCCCAGTAATTTCCTTCGTGCTGCTGCCAGTAATTCAGGCCGGCCAGGAACAGCGGACCATAGAGCCGGCTCGAGAACGACTGCACCCGGGCGAACAGGGTGTCCCCATTCACCACACGAGGCGCGGTCTGGATGATGCCGACGGAGGGATTCTTCTCCATCATCGCGACGAGCTGCACCAGCGCACGCCCCGTCATGATCGAGTCTGCGTCCAGCACGACCATGTAACGGTACCGCCGGCCCCAGCGCCTCAGGAAGTCAGCCACGTTGCCGGCCTTCTTGTTGATCGCGATCCGGCGCTTCCGATAGAAGATCCGTCCGAAGCCGCCAACCTGTTTGCAGAGCTCCAGCCAGGCGACCTCCTCCTGTATCCACTGGTTCGGCTGGTTCGAGTCGCTGAGCACGAAGAAGTCGAAGTGCTCGAGCTTCCCTGTCTCCTGAACCGAACGGAAAACCACACGGAGCCCCTCGAACACGCGGCTCACGTCCTCGTTGAAGACGGGCATCACGATGGCGGTGGACGCGAGCGGCGCGTCCTCGCCCGGCGGAAGGGTCGCGGTGACGCGCGAGCTGTCTCCGCCGCGGTTCACCACGTACAGTCCGACCAGCGCCGTGCAGAAGCCGAAGGCGATGTGCGCGAAGAGCACGACGAAGAGCACCAGCAGAAGCAGCTCCACCGTGCGAAGTCCGTCACGCCACAGCAGGTCGGCCATGAACCACGTGGCAAGGCTGGTGACTCCGAAGATGGCGGAGAAGAAAAGGAACCGGCGGCGGTTGAGCCGGCTCTTGGTCATGGCCTCTGTGATGAAAAGTCGCATCGTACGGCCCCGTTCAGCGCGTCATCTTGAATATCGCCCCGAGGCAGGCGGCAAAGAGCGACCAGAGCAGGAGCGTGCGCAGGATCGGCCACTCCTCGATCTTCTCGATGGTCTCGCCCGCGGCTTCGGGAATCAGTCCGAGATCGATCGAGCGAGGCACCATGCTGGACACCGCCATGTCAGGTCCTGCCTGGATCACGCCCGCGCGCATCGCCCCGAGGAACTGCGGCGGCATGGCGCGCTCGTCGAGAAACGCGTAGGGCCATTTCTGCGGACCGTCGCAAAGCAGCAGCGCGAGCCTTCCCTCGGCCGCCACCCGCTCGTCCGCGCCGGTGGGAACCGCGAGCACCTGGGCGAACCAGCGCTGCATCATCGCGTCGGTCTCCTCTGCGGCCAGCGCCGTGGGACTCCGGTCCGGCTCGGTCTGATGCCTCCGCGCCGCGCGCTCGAGAATCGCCTGGATCAGCCGGCTTTGGTGCAGCCGGTTGTGAAGACGGTGTGCGCGGAGGTATTCCTCGACGCGGACATAGGCGGCGTTCCACTCGTCCATCGTGCCGGTCGCAGGGCGAAAGCTCCCCAGCGTCTCGAACGACGCCGACGGCCCGGCCGCGCCGGGCGCCCGGAAGGGCGGCCGCGAGGGCATCGGAATGATGTTCCCGTCGCTGTTCGGCTGATCGCTCATGGATCCCAGCGGTATGACCAGGTCTCGGTCAGCACATGCGGCGGCTTGCGAAGGAAGCAGCGCATCTCGACCGGCTTCCCGCTGCCATCCGGCTTCACCGAGAACGAAACGCGCCAGGTGCCGTTGTACGGATTCTTCTGAAGGAGGGTGTGAACGAGCGTCGCGCCTTCGCCGACCGATACCACCGGCTCGATCGCCGGGTCGGCGCGCTGGTTGCTCAGGTAGGTGCCGTCGAAATCGACGATGAAGCGCTCCAGTGTCGGCTCGTTCGGCGTCTGCCCGTGACGCGTCGCGGCCACAAAGCCCGCCGGCGGCCTGATCTGGTCGAGGCACCAGTGGAGCTTGTACTCGAGTTGCAGCGCCTCACCCGGAGCGGGCAGGTTTTCCGGCGCCCAGAAAGCGACGATGTTGTCGTTGAATTCGTTGCCGGTCGGAATTTCGAGAAGCCTTATCGAGCCGCGGCCCCACTGTCCGACGGGTTCCACCCAGGCGGTCGGCCGGAGCTGATAATGCGCCTCCAGGTCCTGGTAGTTCTCAAAGTTGCGGTCGCGCTGCATGAGCCCGAAACCGCGGACGTTCTCGTCGCCAAAGACGGCAACCCGCGTGGCGGTCGGCGAGGTGAGTGGGCGCCAGAGCCACTCTCCGCTGCCGGTGTAGAGCTGCAGTCCATCCGAGTCGTGCACCTCCGGACGAAAATCGCGCGTCGGAAGCGCAGAGTTCTCGCCGCGCCAGAACATGCTCGTCAGCGGCGCAATCCCGGCCACGGACACTCCCCGCCGGAAATAGAGTGCCATGCGCACCTGCATCACGGTATCGGCACCAGGAGTGATCACGAACCGGTACGCGCCGGTCACGCTCTCGCCATCGAGGAGTGCATAGGCTGTCACGCTCTTCGCGTCAGGCGCCGGACGTTCCACCCAGAACTCCGTGAAGTCGGGAAACTCCTCCGGGCCCGCGCCGGTGTTGATCGCGAGGCCGCGCGCCGAAAGGCCGTAGAACGCCTTTTCCGGCAGGAACCGAAAGTAACTCGCCCCAAGGAAGACGCCGAGTTCGTCGCCCGGGTGGTTCAACGGGTAAAGCAGGCGGAGCCCTGCAAAGCCCATGTTATCCGGCAGCGGCCCCGTCTGAAGCTTGTCGTAGTTGAAGAAATCGCGGTCGAACTCGACCGGCACCGAGCGGCGATGGCTCACGGTGTTGATGCGAACCATCCGGTTGAAGATGTTTCCCGGGTGGAAGAACTGCAGCTGGAACGGCAGCGCCTCGCGGCGCCACACGGTGCGCGACGCGTTGAACTGGATGAGCCGGTGCTCGTCGTAGTTCAGCTTCGCGAGCCAGGCCGGCGTAGTCGGCGGCGGCGTGTAGGGCGCGTTGGCGAGCATCTTCGCCCGATAGCGCAGCACTTCGAAGTCGAACACATCGCCCGCGCCACGCGCGACCGCGCAGGCGCCGACAAGGGCGGCGAATAGGAAAAACCGGACGCAGCGGTTCATTTATCGAGGAAATAGTTTCTCTGCCGGTCCGAGATCGGAAGGGCGGCCTTCTCCATGACCTTGAGCAGATCCTCCCAGATCATCCGCTTGGAGCGGTTGGACTGGTTTCTCAGAATGTAACTCGGGTGATACGTCACCATGAGCGGCTTTCCCGAAAATTCGTGCCACTTCCCCCGGACGTCGCCGAGCGCCTTGAACGATCCGAACCCGAGCAGCCCCTGCGTGGCCGTCGCACCGAGCGC
>JAJYAR010000177.1:0-2294 GCA_021779435.1 bacterium | reverse complement strand
GCAGCTCGGGATTCACCACCTCGATCTGGGCCCGCAGATAGGGAAGACAGTAGCGCATTTCCTCCTCGACCGGTGCACGGTTTCCCACCTGCTCGCCTCCCCCGGATACCGGCATTTCCGGACGCCAGTTCATGATGTTGCCGATGTAAACGTCCTCACGCTTCAGGCCCATGCCGATGATCATCTTCGTCAGCAACTGGCCGGCAGGCCCCACAAAAGGTTCGCCCTGGATCTCCTCCTCCGCCCCCGGGGCTTCACCGACGAACATGATTCTCGCATCCAGCGCCCCCACGCCGAGCACGACCTTCTTGCCCGGACGCACGTGCGCGCGGCACGTCGGGTCGTTCAGCACGATCTCGTGCAGCGCAGCCCAGCGGGCAGCCTTGTCGCCGGCCGGAAGCGAAACAACCGGCGGCGTGCCTGGAATCGGGGCGAGTCCCGCCGGGAGCGCCGACTTCGATGCAACGGGCGTCGTACGGGCGGTTCGCGGCGCCGCGGGCGCGGACTGGGGTGCCGGCGCGGGACGCGCCGGCGCTGCGGCCGCGGGAGCCGGTGCCTCGGACACCGTCACAGGCGCTGCGGCGGCCCTGGATGCCCGGGCAGTGACGCTGCGACGAAGTGCGGCCACGGCGTCTTCCGACACCGCAACGGTTTTCACCCCGGCCTGTTTCAGCCGGCGAAGTTCATCCGTGAGGGCCTGCAAAGCGTGGCGCATGGCGTGGTCAGCACATCAGTCGCAGCTTTCGGGGTACGCTGTAGGCATGTCCAATTCCAAATTCGGCAGCGGAATCGATGTTTGTCTTGCGGTGCGCTCGAAAACCCGTTGCGCCGTCGACGAAGCACAATCGTACGGCACAGCGGGGCGCCAGACTGCGTGTGACTTCGCGATCCATGATCAGGTGACGAGCAAATCCCTAATCGCAACGACGCCAAGAACAACCCGGCAGGGCCGCCGATCTGCGACGCCAGATGCGAATAAGCGGCAATTCGCCGCCGTCCAACAACATTGCACCATGCCTGCCTTATGCTTTTGCTCGAAACCGTCACCTTTCCCAGCTGTCCGCGCTCGCCGTGGCTGACCCTGTCCACATCGAAAACGACCCCGAACCAGAACTGCTTCGACGCGCGCAAGCCGGCGATCAGGAGGCCTTTGGCGTGGTCATGCGGACGCATTACGAGCCCACATTCCGGCTCATCCACTCCATCCTGCATGACGAACACGCCGCCCGCGATGTCTGCCAGGAGGTCTGGATCACGGTATGGAAGAACCTCAAAGGCTACCGCGGCGACTCGAAGTTCACGACTTGGCTGCACCCCATCGCCGTGCGTCGCGCGATCGATCACCTGCGAGGACGCAAGCGCTGGCTGGACCGCTTTCTCCCGTTTCTTTCCGGCGACGAAAACGGCGACTCCGATCAACCGTCCGCACGCACACCGGAGCCGGTGGCCGACAGCAACCCGCGCGAGGAGGCCGAGCGGGGCGAACGCAACGAGCGCTTTGAACGTGCGCTTGCGTCGCTTCCCGCCAAGCATCGCGCGGTGCTCGCCCTGCGCGAGATCAACGGCCTCTTGTACGATGAAATCGCGAGCTCACTTTCCATCCGACGCGGCACGGTCATGTCGCGACTCTTCAATGCGCGCCGCATGCTGGCGCAGAAACTAGGAGAACTCCCATGCGAATGATCAACCTCGCCCTCGCCGCCCTGCTGTTCGCAGTCGCACCGCTTTCGGGCTTTGCCGCCGCCGGAGGCGCCACCTCCGTGCGCGCCATCGCGTTCGTCGGCTCGAATGACGCCGGCGCAACGGACTCCCGTCTCGCTCCGTACGAGTCCATCCTGCGCGGCAACCTGCCCTTCCGGAGCTTCCGCTATGTCGGCGAAAGCTCCGCAACCGTGTCACCCGGCGGGACCGCTTCCTTGTCGCTTCCCGGCGGCACGCGCGTGCAGCTCGAAGGCGACGCGGGCGGCACCGTCAAGGTCCACCGCGGCGGCAATGTGCTCGTGGTGGCTCCAGGGCGCCCCGTCGTTTTCATGGCGGGCCCTCCGACCGGGAAGGGCGAAGCCTCGGGTGTCATCGTCATGACACAATGATCCTCCCCGGCGGCGGTACGAAATGAATACGGCGGCAGCGACGTTCGTCTCATGAGCAAACCTGAACCAAGGAAAACATCATGAAGCGCATCGCCCTCGCCCTCTTCGCCGCAGCCGGCCTCGCCGCGACTGCCGCCCGCGCCGATCACCTCACCGTCAATGGCAGCGTCCAATTCGGCCCCAACCAAGGCCCGGGTTATTACC
>JAJYAR010000176.1 GCA_021779435.1 bacterium | reverse complement strand
ATCCATCCCGCTCGCCAGCTGAACGAAGATCAAGGTGACGGCGCTCATGAAGTACAGAAAAACGAACCCGAGCACCGCGAACACGACGCGGTTTGCGATCACGGTTCCGCCGACTTTCAGCGGACTGACGAGGTTCGGATGCACGAGGTGGTTGAGCTCGCGGTTCGACTGTTTGGCGAGTATCAGCGTGCGGATCATCTTCACGCCGCCGCCGGTCGAGCCGGAGCTCGCCACGATGCAGCTCAGGAACAACATCCACATCGGCGCGAACACCGGCCAGCGCGAATAGTCCTGCGTGTGCAGGCCGCCGTCGGTCGCGATCGACACGACGTTGAACGTGGACTCGCGCAGCGCGGTCGCCAGATCCGGATAGGTGCCCTTGTAGAAGAGGTACAGACCGATGCCGATCGCGCTCGCGGCGAGCACGCCGATGATGGCCTTGGCCTCGGAGTCGCGAAAATAGGCGCGCATGTCGCGCTGGGTCCAAGCCTGGTAATGCGTCGCGAAGTTCAACGCGGCCAGCACCTGGAACACCGTGAGGACGAGTTCGATCGGCCCGGAATTGAAATGTCCGATGCTGTCGTCGTAGGTGGAGAATCCGCCGAGCGAAAGCGCCGAAAAGCCGTGACACACCGCGTCGAACCAGTTCATCCCGGCGAACTTCAAACACGCGATGCAGGCCACGGTCAGGCCGGAATAGACGGTCCACAGGAGCTTGGCCGTCTGCCCGATCCGCGGCGTGAGCTTCGCATCCTTCATCGGCCCCGGCATCTCCGCCCGGTAGATCTGCATGCCGCCGACGCCGAGCATCGGCAGGATCGCGACCGCCAGCACGATGATTCCCATGCCGCCCAGCCAGCTGAGCAGATGACGCCAGAGATTGATCGATCGGGGCAGGAACTGGAGTCCCGACAACACCGTTCCACCGGTCGTCGTCAGGCCGGACGCCGCCTCGAAATAGGCGTGAGTGAAATCGATGGGCAGATAGCGCCAAAGCGGGAAACCGGCGACCGCCGGCAGCAACACCCAGGTCAGGGCCACCAGCAGCAGGCCGTCGCGCGTCTTCAGTTCCCGCTTGTAGCGCCGCGTGACGAGCCACAAAACCGCGCCGATGACGAAGGTCGCCGCCGCGGAGATCACGAATGACCAGAGCGCGAGATCCATCCCCCAGATCGCGAGAATCAAGGGCGCGAGCATCGTCGCCGCGAACGCCATCAGCACCATGGCGAAGACATGCGCGACCGGAAGAATGATCTGTTTCACAGAAACGACGCGGATCCCTGGAACAGCTTCTCGACCGCCTCCATGTGCCGCCTGTCGGTGAGGAACAGGATCAGGTGATCGTCGGGCTGCACCGTCGTGTCGTGATGCGCGATGATGACGTCCTCGCCGCGAACGACGGCACCGAGCGTCGTGCCCTCCGGCAGCGGGATGTCCTCGACGTGACGGCCGATGACCTTCGAGCTGTCCGCATCGCCATGCACGACCACTTCCAGCGCCTCCGCCGCGCCGCGCCGCAGCGCATGGACGCGCACCACGTCGCCGTGGCGGACATGCGCGAGCAGCGATCCGATCGTCACCGTCTGCGGCGAGATCGCGACGTCGATCGACCCGCTTTCGATCAATTCCGAATACGACGGCTTGTTGATCAGCGCCATGACCTTGTGGGCGCCGAGGCGTTTGGCCAGCATCGCCGACAGGATGTTCGCCTCTTCGGAGTTCGTGAGGGCCGCAAAAACGTCCGCGCTGTCGATGTTCTCCTCCAGCAGGAGATCCTCGTCCGCGGCGTCGCCGTGCAGAACAGTCGTGCTCTTCAGTTGTTCGGATACGCGTCGCGCGCGCCGGTGGTCGCGCTCGATCAGCTTCACCTGGTTCTTGTCCTCCAGCTCGCTCGCGAGCCGGAAACCGATATTGCCGCCGCCCGCGATCACGACGCGCCGCACCGGAGCCTCCTCCCGCCGCATCTCGCGCATGACGACCCGGATGTCCTTGCGGGCCGCGAGGAAGAACACTTCGTCGCCGTCGGCGATCACCGTCGTCCCTTCCGGCTTGATGCTCTTGCCCGCCCGGTAGATCGCCGCCACGCGGGCATCGGCGGTTGGAATGTGCTCGCGCAGCGTGCGCAACGCCTGGCCGACCAGCGGCCCGCCCTGGAGCGCCCGAATCCCCACCAGGCGGACGCGGCCGTCGGCGAAGTCCAGCACCTGCAGCGCCCCCGGGTAACGGATCAGGCGCGCGACGTGTTCGGTGACCAGCTGCTCCGGACTGATCCACACGTCCACCGCGACGCCCTGCTCGCCGAACAGCCGGTCCCGTTCGGTGAAGTCGGCCGAGCGTACGCGGGCCATCTTCTTCGGCGTCCGGTACAGCGTCCAGGCTATATGGCAGGCGAGCATATTGACCTCGTCGCTGTTGGTCAGCGCGACGAGGATGTCGGTGTTTGCGATGCCGGCGGCCTCGAGGATCCGCGGACTCGCCGCGTTGCCGCTCACCGTGCGGATGTCGAGCCGGTCCTGCAGATCGCGCAGCACCTCTTCGTTCACGTCGACGACCGTGACGTCGTTGGCCTCTTCGCGCGACAGGTGATAGGCGGCGGTGCGGCCGACCTGGCCGGCTCCGAGGATGATGATTTTCACGGCGCCTTCACCTCAGACGAGCTCGAGATTCGCGTAGGACAGCATCAACCACTTCGTCCCCTGCCTCTCAAAATTAACCTGGATGCGCGCATGAGGTCCATTGCCCTCGAAATTCAGGATCACGCCCTCGCCGAACTTGCCGTGCCGGACGCGGCTGCCCATGCGCATCCCCGACGGCGCCGCCTCCTCCACCGCCGCCCGGCGGGGCGTGAACACCGGCCGGGAAACCTGGATCCGCGGCCGGATCTCCTCGATCAGATCCGACGGAATCTCGGCGAGGAAACGCGACGGCTGGCCGTAGGTGTCCACTCCGTACAGGCGCCGCTGTTCCGCATAGGTGACGAACAGCCGCCGCATCGCCCGCGTCATGCCAACGTAGCAAAGTCGCCGTTCTTCCTCCAGTCCGGCCGGGTCGGCCGCGGAACGCTGATGCGGGAACAGGCCATCTTCCATTCCGGCGAGGAACACCATTCCGAATTCCAGTCCCTTCGCCGAATGCAGGGTCATCATCTGGACACAGTCGTCCCAGGCATCGGCCTGGCCCTCGCCCGACTCGAGCACCGCGTGCGCGAGGAATTGATCCAGCGGCCCGAGATCCGTCTCCGCGTCCGCGACGAAGCCGCGGGCGGCGCTGACGAGCTCGAGCAGGTTGTCGATGCGGCCCTCGCCGCGTTCGCCTTTCTCCTTCTTGAAATGCTCGATGAGTCCGCTCATCTGGATGACGTGATCGACCCGATCGTGCAGCTCCAGGCCCTGCACTTCGCCGTCCAGCCGGTCGATCAGCGCGAGGAACGCACCGAGGGCCTGCGCGGCCCGCAGCGGCAGGACGCCGCCCACCGCGGTGAGCGACGCCGCCCACAGGGACACGCCGCGCTCGCGTGCCAGGTCGCGCAGCGTGTCGAGCGTCTTTGCGCCGATGCCGCGCACCGGCAGATTGACGACGCGTTCGAACGAGGTGTCGTCATCGCGGCTGGATATCAGGCGCAGGTAGGCCAGCGCATCCTTGATTTCGGCGCGCTCGAAGAATCTCAATCCGCCGTAGACGCGGTACGGCATGCGGGCGTTCAGGAACGCTTCTTCGAAGACGCGCGACTGGGCGTTCGAGCGGTAGAGGACCGCGACGTCCTTGCGCACCCCGCCCTGGTCGACCCATTCGCGGATCCGGTTGACGACGAAGTCGGCCTCGTCGCGCTCGTTGAACGCCGCATACACGCGGATGCGCTCGCCGTCCGCGCCGCTCGTCCACAAGGTCTTGCCCATGCGCCCCGTGTTGTTGGCGATCAGCGCGTTCGACGCCTTCAATATCGTGCCGGTCGAGCGGTAATTCTGCTCGAGCTTGACGAGCGTCGCGGCGGGGAAATCGCGCCGGAACCGGTTCAGATTCTCGACGCGCGCACCGCGCCAGCGATAGATCGACTGATCGTCGTCGCCCACCGCGAACGGCCTGCCGTCCGGACCGGCCAGCATCGTGAACCACTGGTACTGGATGGCATTCGTGTCCTGGAATTCATCGACCAAAATGTGCTGGAAGCGCTCGCGATAATGGCGCAGCAGTTCCGGGTGATCCCGCCACAGCTCGAACGCACGCAGCAGCAGCTCGGCGAAGTCGACGACCCCGGCGCGCCGGCACGCCTCTTCATAGGCATGATAGATCCGGATCAGCTGCCTGCGCGTCGGGTCACCGTCATCCTTGAGCGACTTCGGCCGGATTCCCTCGTCCTTCTGCGAATTGATGAACCACTGGATGTCGCGCGGGACCCAGCGGGTCTCGTCCAGGTCGAGCGCCTTCAGCACCTTGCGCAACAGCCGGGTCTGATCCTCGGAATCGAGGATCTGGAAGCTCTGAGGCAGCCCTGCCTCGCGCCAGTGCAGGCGCAACAAGCGGTGCGCCAGGCCGTGAAACGTGCCGATCCACATGGAAACGCCCGATGCGTCCAGCAGCGTCTCGATGCGGGTGCGCATTTCGCCGGCGGCCTTGTTCGTGAACGTGACCGCGAGAATGCTGTGCGGCGAGGCGCCTTCGACCTGGATCAGCCAGGCCACGCGGTGGACGAGCACGCGCGTCTTGCCGCTGCCGGCGCCGGCAAGTACGAGAGCCGCGCCGAGCGGGGCCGCAACGGCCTGCCGCTGCGCGTCATTGAGGGAGTCGAGAAGATGTGAAACGTCCATCAGGGCGCGGATTGTACTGTAAGGCGGCGCCCGCGGCCCCGTGAGTTATGCGGAATCGCCATGGCTCCATCCAGCCTCCTCCGCGTACGCGATCAGCGCGAGCGCCAGAGACAGGATGATCGGCCCTGCGATGATGCCGATCGCTCCGAATGCCGAAATCCCCCCGAGCACGCCGATGAACACGACGAGCGTGGACACCGGCGCCCGTCCCGAGATCAGCAGGGGCTTGAGAATGTTGTCCAGTCCCGAAAGCATCAATCCCCAGGCGGCCATGAATATGCCGTATCCCCATCGGCCGTCCACAAACAGCCATAGCACCGCCGGCAGCCAGATCAGCGCCGTGCCGCCGAGCGGCAACATCGCGAGCAGCGCGCCGACGACGCCGAAGACGACCGGAGAAGCGAGTCCGGCGATGCTGAAGCCGATTCCGAGCACCAATCCCTGCAGCAGCGCGATCAGCGTCGTGCCGTAGACGATCGCCCGGGTGATTCCCGCGAGGTGCGCGAACAGGCGCTCCTTATGGTCTTCGTCGAGCGGAATCCACGCGCGCATGCGCCCCAGCATCGCATCGCCGTCGCGCAGGAAGAAGAACAGGAGCATCAGCATCAGCGCGATGCCGGCGATCGACGTCAAGGCGCCGAGGAAGAACGTGCCGCCGAAACCCGCGGCCCGCTGCAAGGCCTCGCGCGCGGCGGAAACCAGCCACTGTTGAATTTCCGCAGCCGAGAACAGGTCGTGCGCCTGCACCCACGAATAGGCGCCGGCCACCCAGGGGTGGATTCCCGGGTCGATCCAGGAGCGGATCTCGAAATTCGGGCTGGCCTCCTGCAATTTTCGCAGCAAACCGGTGATTTGCGCGACGAATTCGATCGATAATGCCGCGAGCGGCAACAGCACGACCACCGGCGCGAGGACGGTCAGGACCCCGGCGGCGAAGCCGGCCCGGCCGCGGAACCGGCGACGCAGGCGCGCGTTCAACGGAAACAGCAGGAACGCGAGAAATGCCGCCCAGGCGATCGGCGCGGCGAACGGCGCGAAAATACGCCACAGCGCAAAGCCGAGCGCGGTGGCGACGCCGAGACCGAACAGACGCGGGTAGAATCCCGTGGCGGATGGCATCGTGGAATCCTATCACTACTGCGCGCGCGACCGCGCGCGGCGGCACGGACGAGGACGGCAATGACCAGGATCAGCTTGAACGGGGACGCGACCACGGGCGAATTCACGCGCCGGGACTTTCTCGGCGGCGCCGCCGCCGCCGGATTGATCCTGGCGATCTCTCTGCCGCCGCGGGCGCGCGCTGCGGCGGCGGAGACAAGCGAGTTGAACGCCTGGCTCAGAATCGCTCCGGACGACACCATCACCTTCATCGTGGATCGCTCGGAAATGGGCCAGGGTGTCTACACCGCGCTGCCGATGCTGATCGCGGAGGAATTGGAGGTCCGCCTCGACGCGGTGCGCATCGTCGCCGCGCCGGTCGGCGACGCGTATTTCAATCCGGGCAATGGCGGACAGGTCACCGGCA
>JAJYAR010000175.1 GCA_021779435.1 bacterium | reverse complement strand
GTGGACTTCTCGATGAACGTGCACACGCGGTACACGTTCTGGTCGGGGGTGCTTGGCAGCGTCTTCCTGTTCCTGTCGTACTTCGGGACGGATCAGTCACAGGTGGCCCGGTACCTTTCCGGCGTGTCGGTGCGCGAGAGCCGGCTGGGACTGATGTTCAACGCCTTCTTCAAGATCCCGATCCAGTTCTTCATCCTGCTGATTGGCGCGCTGGTGTTCGTGTTCTATCAATTCGAGCGACCGCCGGTGTTCTTCAACCGGACTGCCTGGGAGGCTGCGGCCTCAGCCGGAAATGGAGAGCAGATGCGTGCGCTGGAGCAGCGGTACGAGTCCGTGCATGCCGAGAAGCGTGAACGGGTCGAAGCCTGGCTCCAGGCCAGGAAAGAGGGCGATGCAGCCAAGGTCGCCGCCACCGAGGCCGACATGCTCGACGCTGCCAGACTGGCCGAACAGACGAGAAGCGAGGCGAAGACCGCGCTCGCCACCGCGGTTCCCGGGAGCAAGACGAGCGACTCGGACTACGTTTTCATCACATTTGTCCTCCAGCAGATGCCCCACGGACTGATCGGGCTGCTCGTGACGCTGATCATCGCGGCCGCCGTCTCGTCGCTTTCGTCGGAACTGGCGGCTCTCGGCGAGACGACGGCAATCGACCTGTACGGGCATGTGGTGAAGCCCGGGCGCTCTGACGCGCACTACGTGAAGGCCGCGCGCTGGCTGACGGTCCTGTGGGGAATGATCGCGATCGGCTTCGCGCTCTTCGCAAACCTGGTTGAGAACCTGATCCAGGCGGTGAACATCCTCGGCTCCATCTTCTATGGGCCCGTGCTGGGTCTGTTCCTGGTGGCGTTCTTCCTGAAGTGGGTGCGCGGAACGGCGGTGTTCTATGGAGCGCTCACGGCCCAGGCGCTCGTCATCGTCCTCTATTTCGCGCTGAGCATCGGCTTCCTCTGGCTGAACCCGATCGGCTGCGCCGCTTGCGTCGTTCTCAGCATTGCGTACCAGGCTCTCGCCGGAAGGGAAAGGCCGGCGGCATGAGCGGAGAACCTGTCATCTGCTTCGGCCAGCAACCGTGCGGATTCTTCCCGAAGCGTTTCCTGTATTCGAAGATCATCACCGCCCGTCGCGTGCAGGCCGAACTCGGCGGGAGGATCGTGTTCTTCCTGCACGACAGCGACCACGATCCGCGGGAGACGCAGACGGTCCTGCGGAACCGGAGGACCGGCGCGCCGGCGATGCTGAATTTCTCCTTCGCGAACAAGGTGCAGAGGAAGTGGGCACCGCTTTACCTGAAACGGGTGGCGCCCGAATGGCGGGAGAGCGTGGGGCGCCAGCTCGGCGCGTATGTGAATCGCGAATGCGTCGACCTGTTCAGGCGCGTGGAGGCGGGGAACGTCGCGGATTTCTGCCTGGAGATGTACCGCGGGCTGGGCTTGCTCGATGGACTCACCGTCGTCCGCTCCAGTGATCCGGAGGTTCGCAGGGCGGCGTGCGACGTCAGCGACTACTTTGTCGACGTGGGCTATTCCGGGGAGACGGTCCGCGCCCGCGTCGCGCCGGGGGGACTTCAGCTTCACGAGGGCGGTGAGTGTCACGTGAACCTTCCCGCCGTGCCATTCTCGAAGGAGCAGATCAGCCCGACTCGCGACACGCGGCTTCCCTGGATGCAGTCCGTCATCCACTGCACGCACTACATTGCCGGCGCGGGGGAGAAGGCATATCTCGACACCGCCCAGGCGCCGGAGATCACCTTCCTGCAGCGGGATGTCATTGACCGCTCGGATGAGGCCTGGGTGCCGGAGTGAGCGCTTGCGCGGAACGCCTGGGGGTGGGCTGGATACCGTAAATACCGTTACTTTCGGGCGTGCGCTACGTCCTGCGGTGCAGCTTAATCCCCGATCCCGCGACGAATGAAACCGACCAAGAAAACCGAGCCCGTCTCCGTGCTGGCCATTGGCGCGCACCCGGACGACGTGGAGTTCGGCTGCGGCGGCGTGATCGCGAAGGAAGCACAGGCCGGCCGGAGTGTGCAGCTGGTGATCTGCTCGCGTGGCGAATCCTCGACTCATGGCACGGCGGAGGAACGGCAGGCCGAGGCGCGACGCGGCGCTGAACTTCTCGGAGCTTCGGTCGAGTTCATGGAACTTGGCGGCGATGCCCGGCTGGAGGCGACTGTGGAAAATGTATTCCGGATCGCCGCGGTGATCCGCCGGTTCGCACCGCGCGTCGTCCTGGCGCCGAGCACCGTGGAGAACCAGCATCCGGACCATGCCGTGCTCGGCCGGATGGTGAGGGACGCCGCCCGCATTGCGCGCTACGGAGGAGTGAAGGAGCTTCGCAACGCGGCTCCGCACTCGATCGAGCATCTTCTTTACTACGCAGTCACCCCCGGCGCCGAGCCGAAGGACGCGGGCCGGGTGCTGATCGACATCTCGGAGGCGAAGGTGATGGACGCGTGGCGGGCAGCCATGGCCGCCCATGCGACGCAGCATGCGACGCGGGACTACGTGGAGCTCCAGCTCACACGTGCGCGACTGAACGGCCTGGCCGCGGGAGTGGGGCACGCGACCGCGCTCTGGCCGAACGACGATCTGGTCTTCGATTCACTCGCGCCGGTCGTTCGATCCTGTCGGAGGTTCTGATCTCGATCGATGAAGCCGGCTCCTCTTCGCATCGGGATCACGTGTTACCCCTCGGTTGGTGGGAGCGGCATCCTTGCGTCGTCGCTTGGCGAGGAACTGGCGAAGCGCGGGCACGAGGTCCATTTCATCAGTTACGAGCGGCCGTTCCGCATCTCGCCGGATCGCGAGCGGGTCTATTTCCACGAGGTGGAGATCAACGACTATTCCCTGTTTCGGTATCCCGACTACACGCTGCCGCTCTCGGTGAAGATGGCGGAGGTAAGCCGTGCGGCGGGGCTGGACGTGCTTCACGTGCATTACGCCGTGCCGCATGCGACGGCGGCCGTGCTTGCGCGCTCGATGCTGCCGAAAGGCCAGCAGCCGGCGGTCGTGACGACGCTTCACGGAACCGACACCACGCTCCTCGGCCGCGATCCGGGCTACGGCCCCGCGATCCGCCACGCGCTGATGTGCTCGGATGCGGTCACCGCCGTGTCGCAATGGCTGCAGGACCAGACCCGCAGGCTTCTCGCTTTCGATGGACCGATCGATGTGATCCACAATTTCTTCGGCCCGCGGAAGGCGCGGAGGACCGTCGCGGAGGTGAAGGCCGAACTGGGCATGGGGGACGAGGCGCTGCTCCTCCACATGTCGAATCTCCGGCCGGTGAAACGTATCGATCTGCTGCTCGACGCCGTGGCGCGGATCAGGCCGCGCGAGTCGTTCAAGCTGGTGATCCTGGCGGGCGGGGATTTCACGCCCTTTGTGGATCATGTTCGAAGGCTTGGCATCAGCGATCGCGTGATCGTCCGACCCAAGGTCCTGGAGATCGAGGACTACCTGCAGGCCGCGGACCTCGGCGTGTTTACCTCGGAGAGCGAGAGCTTCTGCCTCAGCATGCTGGAGACCATGTGCTTCGGCCGCGCGAGCGTGGCGACGGCCGTGGGTGGCATCCCGGAAGTCGTCGAGGCGGGCAGGAGTGGCGTGCTGGTTCCGCCGGGCGATGCGGACGCGATTGCCCGGGCCGTCGAGGACCTGCTGCAAAATCGCGACCGCAGGCTGGCGATGGGCAAGGCGGCGGCCGTTCGCGCGCGCGAGTTTTTCTCACCTGACGTCGTGGTGCCCCGTTACGAGGCGCTTTACCGCCGGGTGTGCGCGCAGCGCCGTTAGGCCGGACGGCGCCAGTCGTCGGACCGCGCGGGAATGCCGCGCAACCGGGAACATAGATCGTTGGGGCGCAACAATGCCCCGCGATGCCCTTCAAGGATTCACAAGGTGTTCCCCTGTCGACCTACCGCCTGCAGCTGCGGAAGGACTTTCCGCTCGATGCAGCGAGGGGACTGCTGCCCTACCTGCAGTCCCTCGGAATCACGCATTGCTACTGCTCGCCGCTGCTGATGTCGGCACCGGGAAGCACGCACGGCTATGACGTGAACGACTATCACCGGATCGATGCAGAACTCGGGGGATTGCCGGCATTCCAGGAGTTCGCACGGGAGGTTCGTGAACGGAAGATGGGGATCGTCCTCGACTTTGTCCCGAATCACATGGGCATACACGGGTCGTCCAACCGTTGGTGGCAGGATGTGCTCGAGTGCGGAAGAAATTCCCCGCACGCGGATTTCTTCGACATCGACTGGAACGACCCCCTGCAGACCGGCCGTGGACGCGTGCTGGTGCCTGTGCTTGACGACCAATACGGCGTCGTGCTCGACGGCGGCCGGCTGTCGATCGGGTACGAGGATGGGGCCTTTTCGGTGCGATATGCCGACCTGCGCTTCCCGGTCAGCCCTGGCACCTACGCGGTGCTGCTGGGCGGCGCCGCAGAAGGGCCCTCCTGCACCAAGGCCTCCTCCGAGCGGCTGAAGGTCCTCGCGGAGGCATTCGGATCGCTTCCGCTTTCGCGCGGGGCGGATGAGCCGATCGGCAGGCGCCCGCGCAACGAGCTGAAGGCGCAGCTTGCGGCCGCCTACGAAGCCGACGCCTCGGTCCGCGAGGCGATCACGGAGCATCTCGCCACCATCAACGGCGTCGACGGCGACCCGCGGAGCCGGGACGCGCTCGACGCGATCCTCAACGAGCAAAACTATCGTCTCGCCCACTGGAGGACCGGCGCTCACGAGATCAACTACCGCCGGTTCTTCGCGATCGATACGCTGATCGGGCTGCGCATCGAGAATCCAAACGTGTTTCGCGAGACGCACCGGCTGATCGGGAGTCTGATTCGCGACGACGCGGTCGCCGGGCTGCGGATCGACCACATCGACGGGCTTCGCAATCCTCTCGAGTACCTCGAATGGCTGCAGTCGCTGGCGGTCGCGGAAGGCGAGGGGCCCCGGGAGCCCTTCTATGTGGTCGTCGAGAAGATACTCGCGGCCGACGAGGAGATCGACGACGCCTGGCCGACCCACGGCACAACCGGGTACGAGTTCATCGGCCAGCTTGGGCGCGTGCTCGTCGATCCCCGATCGGAGTCGAAGTTCAACGCGTTGTATCGCGACATCACCGGCGAAACGGAATCCTTCGGCGACGTGGTGTACGCAAACAAGCGCCTGGTGCTCGACGAGATGTTTGCCAACGCGGTTGTCCAGCTCTCGAGCCAGCTTGCAGCCACCGTCGTCGCGGACCGGCACTGGCGGGATCTGACCCGCTTCGAACTGAGCGTGGCCGTGCGTGAGATCATGGCGGCGCTGAGCGTGTACCGGATCTATCGCAGGATGAACGCCGAGAGCAGGCCGGAGGACACCCGGGAGGTGGAGCACGCCTGCGAGGAGGCGCTGCGCCGGAATCCGCGGCAGGATCCGCAGGCGTTCCATTTCGTGCGTGACGTGCTGATCGGGCGGTACCCTCCGCCCTCCGCCGCGCAGGCCTATCGCGAGGCGCTCTGGCGCTGGGTGCTGACGTGGCAACAGTACACCGGGGCCGTGATGGCGAAGGCGGTCGAGGACACCGCCTACTATGTTTACAACAGGTTCATCGCGTTGAACGAAGTCGGCAGTGCCGCGGAAATGTTCGGTGGCACGATCCGGGACTTTCATCACGCGTGCGCCCGACGGCGGGAGACCACGCCCCACTGCCTGCTCGCCACGTCGACGCACGACACGAAATTCGGCGAGGATGTGCGTGCACGGCTGTACGTCCTCTCGGAGATCGCGGACGAATGGCGCGACTGGGTTCACGAGTGGCGGGGGCTCAACCAGCGGCACAAATCCATCGTTGGCGAGGAACTCGCGCCCGACGCCGGCGAGGAGTACCGGTTGTATCAGACGCTGCTCGGGTGCTGGCCCGCCGAGGGCGTCGAGCCCGACGAGGCGTTCCGCAAGCGTATCCGCGAGCATGTGCTCAAGGCCACGAACGAGGCAAAGCAGAACACCCGCTGGGTGAACCCCAATGAGGCGTGGCTCGCCGCCCTCGACCATTTCGTGACGGCGATCCTGACGCGCGAAACCGGCGCCGACTTCCTCGACAGCTTTCGACCGAAGGCGCACCGGCTGGCGCATCTGGGTGTCATCAATTCGCTGACCCAGGTTGTGCTGAAGTGCACGGTTCCCGGAGTGCCCGACTTTTACCAGGGATCCGAACTCTGGAACCTGACACTCGTGGACCCGGACAACCGGAGGCTCATCGACTGGGAGCCGTACAGGCGCCGGGCGGAGTCTGCGGTGAAAACGTCGTGGCGGGAACTCCTGCGCCGCTGGCCCGACGGGGGCATCAAACT
>JAJYAR010000174.1 GCA_021779435.1 bacterium | reverse complement strand
CCTTCGGGTCGCGTTGCGCGAGCAATGCTTCGAAATTCCCCTTGAAACCCAAATGCCGGCCGTAGAGCATGTACGGGTTGATGTAGCTCCACACCTCCGCCAGGTTTCCGGCGGCGCGCACGCGCCGGTCCAGGTACGGCGCCGGCGGAATCGCGATGTCGGCCGCCACTTTGGCGCTCCGGTGCTCGCCCGAAGGCACGGCTTCGAACGCCTCCGCCGCCACGGCCGGACGCTGAGCCGAAACCGAAAACGACGCCAACACCTGCTCGCGCCGCTCCGGATCCATGATCTCGTTCAGCAGCCGCAATCCCGTCATCGCGTCTTTGGCGTAAAACGTCGGTGCCTCGTACGCCGGCGCAATGCGCGTCTCCGTGAACTTCTGGCTCAACGCCGCCCCGCCCACCAGCAGAGGCACCCGGATCCCCGCCTCTTTCAGGTCGCCGCCCGTGACCACCATCTGCTGCGCGCTCTTCACCAGCAACCCGCTCAGCCCGATCGCATCCGGCTCATGCTCGTGGTACGCGCGGATCAGGTCCTCCGGCGGCACCTTGATGCCCAGATTCACCACCTCGTAGCCGTTGTTCGACAAGATGATCTCAACCAGGTTCTTCCCGATGTCATGGACATCGCCCTTCACCGTCGCCAGCAGAATCCTGCCCCGCGCCGCCGTCTCGGACTTCTCCATGAACTGCTCCAGGTGGCTCACCGCCGCCTTCATCGCCTCGGCCGACTGCAGCACCTCGGCCACAATCAATTCGTTGTTGTTGAACAGCCGCCCGACCTCCGCCATGCCTTTCATCAGCGGTCCGTTGATGATGTCGAGCGGCGCCGCGCCTTCGGCCCGCTTCCGCTCCAGGTCCGCGATCAGCCCGTCTTTCGTCCCCTCGATGATGTAGTTGGCCAGCCGCTCCTCGAGCGGAAGATCCGCCGCCTTCGCTTTCGCCTTGCGTACGTTCTGCCGGAAATGCTCGGAAATCGCCGCAATGTGGAACTGGTTGATCGCCGCCCGCTGCTCCCGCCCCTGTTCGCGCCAATCCTCCGGCGCCGCGCTCAACTCGCCCTCTTCCGGCGGCGTGTTAAACAGCAGCCGCTCAGCCAGCTTGCGCTCCGTCTCATCGAGCGAGGCAAACCGTTCCAGCTTCTCCGCGTTCACAATCGCCAGGTCCAACCCCGCCTTCGTCGCGTGATACAAGAACACGCTGTTGACCACCTCGCGCGCCGCCGCCGGCAGCCCGAAGCTCACGTTCGACACGCCCAGCACCGTCTTCACCAGCGGGATCTCGCTCTTAATCAGCCGGATCGCCTCGATCGTCTCCACCGCGCCGCCGATGTAGTTTTCATCCCCGGTCGCGCAAGGAAATACCAGCGGATCGATGACAATGTCCTCCGCCGGAATCCCGTACTTCTCCGTCAGCAGCTCCACCGACCGCCGCGCCACGGCTAGTTTCCGTTCCCGCGTGAACGCCTGCGCCTGTTGTTTGTCTTCGTCGATCGTGCCGCAGATCAGCGCCGCCCCATAAGCGCGCGCCAGCGGGCACACCCGCTCGAACTTCTCCTCGCCGTCCTCCAGGTTTACCGAGTTGATGATGCTCTTGCCCTGGCAGTACGTCAGCGCCAGCTCGATCGCCTTGACGTCCGTCGTGTCGATCATCAGCGGCGCTTTTGTCTTCCGGATCAGCTTCTCGTAAAACGGCGGAATATCGGCGATCTCGTCCCGTTCGCTCGACTGCAGGCAGACATCGATGATATGCGCCCCGTTGCGCACCTGCCGCCGCGCGATCTCGCTGGCCTCTTCCCACTGCGTCGCGGCAACGAGGCTCTTGAACAGCCGCGAGCCAATCACGTTCGTCCGCTCGCCCACAATGAGCGGACGGTTCGAATCCTCCGCCTCCACCGTCTCGATGCCCGAATAATACGACCGGCGCGAAGGCTCCGGCACGCGCCGCGGCGCATGGCTTGCCGCCATCTGCGCAATCGCCCGGATATGCGCCGGAGTCGTGCCGCAGCAGCCGCCCACCAGGTTCAGCCACCCGTGCGAGGCGAACCGGTCAAGCTGCGCCGCCAGCGTCTCCGGCGTCTCCAGGTAATGGCCTTCCACATCGGGCAGACCCGCGTTCGGATAGCAGCTCACGTGCACCGGCGCCATCTCGTGCAGTGTGCGCAGATGGCTGGTCATGAACTCGGGACCCGTCGCGCAATTCAGCCCGATTCCCAACAAGCCCGCATGAGCCAGCGACACCCACAGCGCATCCGCGGTCTGCCCGGCGAGCATCGTGCCGGTCGCCTCGATCGTCCCCGACACGATCACCGGAACGTCTTCGCCCAACTCCTCCTCTAGCCGCCGCACGGCCAGCAGCGCCGCCTTGATATTCCGAGTGTCCTGCGCGGTTTCGATCAAGAGCAGGTCCGCGCCGCCCTCAACAAGCCCCGCCGCCTGGATATAAAAGTGGCCGATCAGATCCGGAAACGTGACGCCGCCGGTCACCGCGATCGATTTCGTCGTCGGCCCGATAGAGCCCGCGACGAACCGCGGCCGCCCGGGCCGCGAAAACTCCTCCGCCGCGGACCGCGCCAGCCGCGCCGCCGCGGCGTTGATCTCCCGCGCCCGCGCCTCCAACCCGTACTCGGCCAGCACCAGCGGCGTCGCGCCGAACGTGTCGGTTTCGACGATGTCCGCCCCCGCTTCGTAGTAAGCCCGGTGAATCCGCGCGATCACATCCGGCCGCGTCAGAACCAGGTTCTCGTTGCACCCCTCGAGCGCCGCGCCCCCGAAATCCTCGGCAGTCAAGTGGCTCTGCTGGATCATCGTGCCCATGGCGCCGTCAAGCACAAGAATGCGTGTAGCTAAGGCGTCAAGAAGGGCTTGCTGTCGGTTCTGGTCCAAATCCGTGGGCTCCGGCGACACTCCGGCGCCTCGAGTTGGGCCGGCGTTCTTTCAGTGTAGCTTCACGGCAGGGCGGCCTAAAATCCCAGGCTGGCGCGGTTCTGCTGCCACCAGGCCTTCCAGAACGACAGGTAGAAGCTCTCATTCGACTCGATGGCCTTGGGACCCATGGCGAAGTGCGCCATCGTGTCTTCCGTTTTGTAGACGCCCTTCGCGGGAAACTGCAGGTATCCGAGGCTCGCCGTGTTGGCCGGCGTTTGCGTCGGCAGACTGTTGGCGAAGGCGCCTATTCCGCCGATGCCTTCCACGCGCAGGATCGCGTCCGGGCTGTCGAGCAGCGTGGCCAGGTAGGGTAGCGTGGCGGAGGTATGGATCGCGGCGAGAGCATGCGCGGCAACCCGGCGGAGGTCGAGCGCGGCGGACGTGGATTGGGCGGTTTGGCCCAATGTAGCGATTGCCGCCGGATCGGTGGACCGGAACAGCTCCCGGATCGCGTGCAGCAGCATCCCACGCTCCAGTCCATACTTGCTGAACGAGGCGTCGGAGGCAACGGCTTTTGCCAGCGCGCTCGCGTCTCCGCCGATAATCAGGCCGTCCAGACCCAGGACCTGTTGCCGGACGGAGGATGAGGCCGCCAGCCGCTCATCGAGCGTGTGTATCACAGGCGACTTCAGGTCTTCGAGGTCACCGCTGAAGAGGTCGTCAAACTGCAGCTTGAAGCTCCCGTCCCAAGCCTCGATAGCAGCCGCCAACTCGGAGGCAAGCTTATCCTGCACCGGCGCCGTAGCCGAGTAGGCGTACGCGCCCGGGAGCGAGGTCATGGGTGCGGGAAAGTACGTCATATCGAACGTCACGCTGCCCTGCGCGACCGGAAGGAACGACCATCCACCCGCCGCGCCTTTCAGGAACCATATGCCCGCCCCGGTCGCCGGAAAACCAGCTCCCGGCCAGACGATCCCCGGGCTCGGCGGGGCCCACTGGACGAGGATGGTGGTCCCGGCGATGGATGCCGGGCCCTTGACGACGCGTAGCACCTGTAACGAGAAGGCTCCCGGGGCTTGGAACTGAAGGGTCCCAGCCGCCGAGCCCAGGACGATCGCGTCGGCGGACCCGGTGAGGAACGCCACAGGTTGCATCGCGACCGGGCCCGCCTTCGCTGTGGGGACCGCCGCCAGCAGCGGCATCGTAAGCGCAAGAATCCCTATTCTCGAATCTATTGTCGCCATTGTTCGCCGTCCTCTCCTTATTCCGCTTGCGCGTTATCACCAATTCGCCAGGCTGTGTGTGCCGTGGTCCTGGTAGTATTGCTGCGTGTCTACGCGTATCGGTACGCCGGAGCCAAAGGACTGGCTACCTGCAAAGTAGTACCAGGGGGTGTCGTGGTACACGGTGGTGTCTCCCAGCGGCTGCGGTGGCTGCGGTGGGTTCTGGGGCGGTGGCACGGCGTTGGAGGGTCCCGATGCAGCGAGGAAGTCGTCGAAGTCGTATCCAGCGAAATACGCGCTCCCCGCCTTGGGAAAAGGCCAGTTTGTCTGCTGCGGATAAGTATAGTCGATGGTCCAATTCCCAAAGGTTTCGTTGATGTCGAGCCCCTCCAGCCCATTGCCGCACAAATCGAACAGGTACCACTGGTACTTGGATTGATAGCCGTTCCATCCCGGCTGGCTGATCCACGTGCTGTTTTGCGGGTAGTTCGCCTGAAGCGTCGTCGAGGCGGGGGTGTTAATCAACACGTACAACGGGGCTGACTGCGCTCCGTCTGGATACGTGACATACACCGCAACGTCATGGTTGCAGCCCGCGCTGGCAGTCGTGCTCGTCGCCTCAGTGGTTGAGCAGGTGTAGCAGCTCAATGTGACGCTCCCGCCGACCGGATTATTCTCCACGGTCCACGTGGGCGTTCCGGAGTGGCCGTTTGCATTGGCCGTCCACGATGCCTGGGCGTAATATAATAACATCACCCTCCCTGCCCGCAGCCCGGGCCGTCCGAGAGGACACCGCCGAGGTACCAGAATGCGTTCACGCCCGATATCGTGGGCTGAGCTTGCGCATGGCTTACGACTGCGGTGAGGAACAAGCCCGCATACCAAACCGCCGTCGCGCGGAAATAAGGTCGAAACATGTGTCTACCTCCTCACGCAAGACCCGTCCGCTTCTATTGGCTGGGCGGGCCAGCCGAACTTGCAGCGTCGATTCCCAAACTACCCCCAACGCGGATTTGTCAAGACATTTTTCGCGGTAATTTCTAAGTAAGACAAACGATATTTCGGTTTTAACTGAAATTTCCCGAAATTGCAGGCGCGGAAGATTCCAGCCGGGCCGCCAATCCGCTCTACCCGGCCGCTCGCTGCCGAATGCGCCGCCTGGCGAACCAGGTGTGAGTACTTACACCGCCGCGGCAGGTACCGGTTCTTCGTTAAAGCTGTAACCGAACCCGCGCACCGAGCGGATCATCTGCGGATTCGCCGGATCGGTCTCCACCTTCTGCCGCAGACGCAGCACGTACACATCCACCGTCCGGTCCGTCACCGCGCGGTCCTGTCCCCACACCGCATCCAAAAGCTGCTCGCGGCTGAACACAACACCCGGCCGGCTCATCAGATATTCGAGCAACCGGAATTCTGTCGCCGTGAGCGTGATCTCTTCGCCGTGCAAGCGAACGCGGCAACTTGACCGGTCCAGCTCAATCGGACCCGAGCGGATCAGCTTCGGCGGCGTCGCCTGCCCCCGGAACTGCGTCTTGATCCGCGCAATCAATTCGCGGATGAAGAATGGCTTGACGATGTAGTCATTAGCCCCCAGCTCGAGCCCCACAATCCGGTCCGCCTCCGACGCCCGCGCCGTCAGGAAAATCACCGGAATATGCGCCAGGTCCGGATGGCTCCGGATCCCCTTGCAGATATCCAGGCCGTCGGAGTCCGGCAGCATGATGTCCAGCAGAATCAGATCCGGCCGCTCGCGGCGGCAGAGCTCAATCGCGCCCTTTCCCGTCTGCGCTCCGGCCATGGCGAAGCCTTCTTTTTCGAGGTTGTACCTCAACAGCGAGTACAGATCCGTGTCGTCTTCGATCAGAACAATCTTTTTCATGCGGACATTGCCTCAATGTAAAACGATTTCCATTACAAATTGATTACGGAGCGGTTAACTCTGGCTGAATCGCGCCGGTTTCAAGCAGCCCCAAATCCTGCACCGGAAGTGTGAAAAAGAACGTAGACCCTTGATTTATCACGCTTTCCACACGTGCTTCCCCGCCCTGCGCCCGGGCCAGATGCTTCACGATAGCCAGGCCCAGCCCCGTGCCGCCCAACTCGCGCGACCGCGCCTTGTCCACCCGGTAAAACCGCTCGAACAGCCGCGGCAACTCCTGCTCCGGAATCCCCACGCCCGTATCCCGGACGTAAATTTCCACCTTCTCCGGCATCGAGTTCTCCACCGGCCGCGCCCCGACAGAAATAAAC
>JAJYAR010000173.1 GCA_021779435.1 bacterium | reverse complement strand
CGCGCTCACCGCAGGGCATTGCGGCCGTGGTGCCGCTGCTGAGGATGCCGGACCCGAGGCCGGGTGAACGCGCCATCTACCTGCACGAAATCCAGGACCCGGGCAATCTCGGCACCATCCTGCGCAGCCTCGCATGGTTCGGCAGTTTCCGTTGCCTGCTGAGCCCGGGCAGCGTCGACCCCTACAATCCGAAGGTCGTGCGCGCGATTCAGGATCAGGCGGCGAAGCTGATCCACATGTCGGGCACGGATTTTTATTACGAAAACATGGTGGAACTGGCCGAGACGCTGACAAGGCTGGCGCCGGCCGGCGGGGCGCACCGCGTGTCATTTGGCAACTCGGGCACGGAAGCCGTGGAAGGGGCGCTGAAGCTGGCGCGGTATCACACGGGGCGCAACAACTTCATCGCGTTTCTGGGCGCGTTTCACGGACGGAGCATGGGTTCGCTGTCGCTCACGGCGAGCAAGGTGGTCCAACGGAAAGGATTCGGTCCGCTGGTGCCGGGTGTGCAGCACGTGCCGTATCCGTACTGCTACCGCTGCCCGGTGAACCAGCGCGTGGAAAGCTGCCGTGTGGAATGCCTGCAGCAGGCCGAGCGGTTGTTTGAGACGATCCTGCCGGCCGAGGACGTGGCGGCCATCGTCGTGGAACCGATTCAGGGCGAAGGTGGGTACGTGGTGCCGCCGCAGAAATTCTTCGATGAGCTGCAGGCGCTGGCAAAGCGCCATAACCTGCTGCTGATCGCCGATGAAGTGCAGAGCGGCATGGGACGGACCGGGAAGATGTGGGCGTCGCGGCACTTCGGCTTTAAGCCCGACATTCTGACGATCGCCAAGGGGATTGCGAGTGGAATGCCGCTGGGGGCAACCATGGCGCGCGCCGGCGTTATGCGTTGGACGCCCGGCGCCCATGCTTCGACGTTCGGCGGAAATCCGGTGGCCGTGGCGGCGGCGCTTGCCACGATCGAGTTGCTCGAAACGGAGTTGGTGGAGAACGCCGCGCGCATCGGCACGCACATGCTGGGGCGGATGGCGAGTTGGCCGTCGCGATTCGCGAATGTCGGCGATGTGCGCGGGCGCGGCCTGATGATCGGCTTCGAACTCGTCAAGGATCGGCAGACGCGCGAGCGGGCGCCGGAGGTTCGCGACCGGATCGTGCAGCTTGCCTTCGAGCGCGGGTTGCTCGTGCTGGGGGCGGGGAAGAATTCCGTGCGTCTGTGCCCGCCGCTGGTAATCACGCGCGATCAGGCGGATTTCGCCGTCGATACACTGGAGGAATGCCTGAGTCTCGCCCGGTAGGGCCGGAAGGGCCGCCGCGGCGAGTCCTTGACGTTGGTTGTGGCGTGAACAAGTATCCGGGGGCGGTCGGAATCGATCGCATCCCCGGAACGCGCGCCGACGTGCTTTGCGATCTCGATCATTTCCCATACCCGTTCCGCGACGCATCGTTCGGCTGCGTGCGGGCGATTCACGTCATCGAGCACGTGAGCGATGTGATCCGAACCATGGAGGAGTTTCACCGGCTCACAGGTCCGGGCGGTCGCGTGATTATCGTGACGCCGCATTACACGGACTTCAGTTCCTTCTGCGATCCCACGCACCGGTGGCACCTGAACAGCTTTTCCTTCCGCTATTTCGGGGAAAACAACGCGGGGTTCGGTTATTACTCCCGGCGGCGGTTCCGCGAGATTTCGGTGCGAGTGCGGCTACTAGCTTTCTGGCGGTGGCTGGGGTTCGAGTTTCTCGTGAATCGGTTTCCGCGGTTCCGGCGGTTTTGGGAATACTACTTGTGCTACGTGGTGCGCGGCAAAGTGATGGACTTTGAGTTCGAGGCGATCTGATGCTGGGCTGGCTCTACCGATGGGCGGACGGCGTGCGGGACCGGGCGCGCCGCCGCGCCGGCAACGCGGAGCACGCCTTGGGAGCGCGCGGCGAAGATCTGGCGCACCGGTACTTGCAGCGCGAAGGTCTGACGGTGGTGGCGCGGAACTGGCGGCGTGAGGAAGGCAGCGTCGAACTGGACCTGGTGGCCTGGGACGGAACGCGGGAGACGGGAGCGCTGGTGGTGGTGGAAGTGAAGTCGCGTGCGACAGAGGAGTTCGGCGCGCCGGACCGCGCGATCGGAGAGGAGAAGATCGCCAGCCTGCGCCGCGCGGCGTACTCCTACGCCCGCCGCGCGGGCGTGCCTCGCGAGCGTCTGCGGTTCGACGTCGTAAACGTCGTGTTCGAGACGCCGGTCCGGATCACGCATTTCCGGGATGTGTTTGCGGTCGAAGGGTAAGGGGCCTTGTTCAAAGCGCGTCGAAGTTATACAATGGGCGCCACGCGAATCACGGGGCCGGTCCGGGCCGGCGCGACGGGAGGAACCAACGATGGGCGCGGACAAGGATGTTTCGCTGGGCCGCCGCAGTTTCCTGACGGGCGCCGCGGGGGGCGCGGCGAGTCTGTTAGCCGGGGGCCAGGCCGCCGAGGCGCAACAGACGGAGTCCGAGCGGCGGGCGGCGCCGCTGCCTTCGGCTCGCGAGATCGCTCTTGAGACTACGGCGCCGCCGCCTCAAGCCGACGTCTACACCACCGACCGGCCCGGCGCCGATTTCATGGTGGATGTCCTGAAGACTCTTGGATTCGACTACATTTGCGCGAATCCGGGGTCGAGCTTCCGGGGCCTGCAGGAGTCGTTCATCAATTACGGGGGCAACAAGGATCCGGAGTGGATCACCTGTTGTCACGAGGAATCGTCGGTGGCGATGGCCCACGGCTATTTCAAGATTTCCGGCAAGCCGCTGATGATCATGGCTCACGGCACGGTGGGCCTGCAGCACGCTTCAATGGCGATCTACAACGCCTATGCGGACCGCGTACCCGTGTTCGTCGTGCTCGGCAACGAGCAGGAGATCAATTTCCGCCGCGGCGATGTCGAATGGAAACACAGCGTACAGGATCCGGCGTCCATGGTCCGCGACTTCACCAAGTGGGACGACTCGCCGATTTCCCTCGGCCATTTCGCGGAATCGGCGGTGAAGGCGTATCGGATTGCCATGACTCCGCCGATGGAGCCGGTGGTGCTCGCGGCGAACGGCCAACTTCAGGAAGAACCGATGTCCGCGTCCGACAGGCGCACGCTGCGGATTCCCAAACTGACTCTGCCTTCACCGCCGGCCGGAGAGCCGGGAGCAGTCGCCGAAGCGGCGAAATGGCTGGTGCAGGCGGAGAGTCCGGTGATCGTGGCGGGCCGCGTAGCGCGTACCCAGAACGGCGTGGACCTGCTTGTGCAACTCGCGGAAACGCTGCAGGCGCCCGTAATGGACCGGCGAAACCGGATGGTGTTTCCGTCGCGGCGCCCTTTGTACAACAGCGGAAGCATCTCCGATGCCGACGTAATTCTCGGCCTGGAAGCGGTGGATCTGTGGTTTGTCACGCACAGGCAGACTCCGATTAACCGAATGGGCATGCAGAACCGCTCGATTCTCAAGCCCGGGGCGAAGGTGGTGACGATTTCCTCCGAGGACCTGTTCAGCCGGAGCAACTATCAGGATTTCGGGCGCTCCGAGGAGGCGGACCTCGCGTTGGCAGCCGATGCGGAGGCCACGCTGCCGTCGTTGATCGAAGCGTGCCGGAAGCTGATCACGCCGGAGCGGAAGCGCGCCATCGAGGAACGAGGCAAGCGTTTCGCTGAGCGGCATCGGAGCAATCGGGACCACGATTTCCGCGAAGCCGCTTACGGTTGGGACGCGAGCCCTGTCAGCACGGCTCGAATGTCGGCTGAGTTGTGGGAGCAGATTCGCAATGAGGACTGGTCGCTCGTGTCGCCGACGACATTCGTCAGCGACTGGCCGGGCAGGCTGTGGGATTTCGACAAGCATTACCAGTACATCGGCGGCCAGGGCGCCTACGGCATCGGCTATGGCGCCCCGGCGGCGGTGGGCGCGGCGCTTGCTAATAAGAAGCATGGCAGGCTGAGCGTCAGCATTCAGTGCGATGGGGACCTGAATTACGCGCCCGGCGTTCTCTGGACGGCGGCTCACCATCGCATTCCTCTGCTGACGATCATGCACAACAACCGGGCCTATCACCAGGAGATGATGTACCTGCAGGACATGGCCTGCAGGGCGCAGCGGCGTCCGGACCAGGCGCAGATCGGTACCGCGATCACCGATCCGAACATCAACTACGCGTTGATGGCAAAGGCATACGGGATGTATAGTGCGGGACCGATCGAGAATCCCAATGATCTGGGCCCGGCGCTCAAGGCGGCGATTGAAGTCGTGAAGCGAGGAGAACCGGCGCTGATCGATGTCGTAACTCAGCCACGGTGACCAACATGTCTCGGATCTTCATGTTGTTTCTGTCTACGGTTGCGCTTGCCGCGGCTCCGCAGGGCGCGGGTCCTGAAGCGGGTTCGGCGGCAAACGGGAAAGTCCTTTTCCGCAAAGTCGGCTGCTTTGAATGCCATGGCTACGCGGGCCAGGGCGGGCGGGCCGGCGCGCCGATCGCGGGGCTTCCGCTGCGGGCGCAGGACCTCATTCGCTATGTGCGCCACCCCGCAGGCGAAATGCCTGCTTACACGGAGAAAGTCGTATCGGACCGGGAGCTGGAGGATATTTACGCCTATATCCGGACGCTTCCTTCGCCGAAGCCTGTGAAGGACATTCCGCTTCTGAACAAAATCAAAGAACGGCAGTGAGTCACGGCCGCTTCCCAAGCGGTGGCATTCACCGCCGGAAAGCCACTTCGCCGCCCGCAAGCACAACCCATGCGTGCTCGACCCCGAAGAAATAGGGGATCTCGCGGTAGTCGGCGCAGTCGGCGAGAAGAACGTCGGCGCGCTTGCCGGCTTCGAGCGAGCCGGTTTCGTGGCCGAGGCCAACGGACCAGGCTGGGTTAATAGTGGCGGCTGTGATGGCTTCGGCGGGGGTGAGGCGCATCTGCGTGCAGGCGAGCGAAAGCACCATAGTCATCGAAGGAGTGGGCGAGGAGCCGGGGTTGAAATCCGTCGCCAGCACGATGGCGAGGCCTGCATCGATCATGTCGCGGGCGCGAGGATAGCGCGTGCGGCCGAGGGCGTAGACCGAGGCGGGGAGCAGCACTGGTTGCACACCCGCTGCGCGGAGTTCGGCGATGCCCGCGTCGCTGGTCTGCTCGAGATGATCGGCCGTGGCCGCCCCGAGTGAAGCGGCGAGTCCGGCGGCGCCGGAGCAGGTGAGTTGATCGGCATGCAGGCGGAGGCCAAGGCCGAGCGAAGCGGCGCGAGTGAGCACCGTGCGAGTCTCTTGGATCGAAAAGGCCGAGGGCTCGCAGAAGGCGTCGCAGTATCGTGCCAGATGCCCGGCGGCGACGGCGGGCAGCATCCTTTCGCAGACGAGTTCTACATACGCGCCGCGGTTCGCGCGAAATTCTTCGGGTACGGCGTGCGCGCCAAGAAAGGTCGGCGCCCAGCGGATCGGCCCGTGGGCGTTGAGGCGTCGAATAACGCGGAGGATTTTCAATTCGTCGTCGACGGTGAGGCCGTAGCCGGACTTGGCTTCCACCGTCGTTGTGCCGTTGCGAAGAAACCACTGCTGATGGCGGAGGGCGGCTTCGAACAGTTGGTCTTCGCTTGCCCGTCGGGTTTGGCGGACGGTCTCGAGGATGCCTCCGCCGGCCGCGGCGATTTCTTCGTAAGTCGCGCCCCGCGATCGAAGTTCGAATTCTCCGCAACGTGTCCCCGCGAACACCGGGTGCGTATGCGCGTCGACGAAGCCGGGAAGCGCGACGCGTCCTTCTGCGTCGAGAACAGTGTCATCGGCGGCGAGGCGGCTTTCGATTTCGTCGCGCAAACCAACGGCTTCGATGCGGCCATCGCGGACCAGCAGCGCACCGTTTTCGATGAGGCCGAGGTTGCGCATTTCTCCGCCGGTGCGCGGATGCGCGGGTCCCGCAACCGTGACGAGTTGCGCGCAGTTGACGACAGCGAGGCCAGGCTTCACGCTTTGGTGTCGTGCATGGGGATCGCGATGCCGTGGCGGCGGGCGGCATCGATGGCGGCGGGGTAGCCTGCGTCGGCGTGGCGGACGATGCCGGTGCCGGGGTCGGTGGTCAGCACGCGTTCCAGACGCTCGCGGGCGGAATCGCTGCCTTCGGCAACGACGACCATTCCGGCGTGCTGGGCATACCCAACGCCGACACCACCGCCGTTATGAATCGAGATCCACGACGCTCCGGCCGCGCAGTTCAGGAGAGCGTTGAGCAGAGGCCAATCGGCGATGGCGTCGGAGCCGTCGGCCATGCCTTCGGTCTCGCGGTACGGCGAGGCGACCGAGCCTGCGTCGAGGTGGTCGCGGCCGATGACGATGACGGCGCGCCCGTTGAGC
>JAJYAR010000172.1 GCA_021779435.1 bacterium | reverse complement strand
GCTGCTGATCATTTTCATGGTGATCACGCCGCTGACGCCGCACGGCCTGGATGCGCTGGCTCCCCAGCCGCCGAAGGATAACAAGCAGCCGCCTCCGGATCAGGACCGGACGGTGGTGATTGTCATCGAGAAGGACGGCAGCGTGAAGATCAACCAGGAGCCGACCGACATGACGAAACTGGGTCCGCGGCTCGAGGATATCTTCAAGACGCGCGCCGAGCGAGTGGTGTTTGTGAAGGGCGATCCGAACCTGGAGTACCAGGCGGTGGCCAAGGCGATTGATATCGCCAAGGGCGCCGGTATCGACAAGGTCGGACTGATGACGCCCGGCGTGGAGGCCGGGAAGTAGAGCCAAGGAGGCGCCGTACTTTTCGCGAATCCCATGAAAAAACCGATTGTGCTAACCGCGGTGGCCGTGCTCGCTCTGGTGAGCAGCGGCTGCGGAGTGATGGACAAACTGAAGGCGCGCGACCAGCTCAACAAGGGCGTGGAAGCGTATAAGAACGCCAAGTACGGCGAGGCGGTCGATCACTTCAAGCAGGCCATCGAACTCGATCCGACGAATCCCAACGCCCGGCTGTATCTGGCCACGGCGTACATGAACCAGTACATTCCCGGCGCCGACTCTCCGGACAACAACAAGAACGCGCAAGCGGCCCGCGACGAGTTTCAGAAGGTGTTGCAGGACAACCCGAACGACAAGACGGCCGTTCAGTCGCTTGCCTCGCTGAGCTATTCGGAAGCGGGCGGTATTTCGGACATGGACGCGAAGCTGAAGAAGCTGGACGAAGCGCGGAAATGGAACGAGCGGCTGATTCAGATCGATCCGAACAGCAAGGAAGGCTATTACACGCTGGGCGTGATCGACTGGGCGAAGTGGTATCCGAACTACACGGCTGCGCGGGTCAAGCTGGGGATGAAGCCCGAGGATCCGGGACCGATCAAGGACAAGAAGGCGCGGGAGGAGTTGAAGGACGCGTACGACGCGATGATCCAGGACGGCATCAAGAATCTGGAGGCGGCGTTGAAGATCGACCCGCAGTATGACGACGCGATGTCGTATCTGAACCTTCTGATCCGCGAGCGGGCCGACCTGGACGACAACGCGGAGGACTACAAGAAGGACGTCGCCACGGCCGACATGTGGATGAACAAGGCGATGGACACCCGCAAGATCAAGGCCGCGAAGGCGGCGCCGACGGGTGGCTTGACGACGGGCGAGCAGAAGTAGGCGGTAGGGCTTCCCCGCCCCCGGCGATTGTTTGTTCAACGCGGTCCGGAGCAAGACTCCGGGCCGCGTTTGTATTTTTGGGGGTTGAGTGGGGCTTTGCCGGGGCTGCCGAGGGTGCGCGATGATAGAAAGTAAGATGGCAGCGGTAGAACCGCCCGCGCCGATGGCCCCACCGGAGGCGAGCGAGGCCGAGCGGCTGTATACGGAGTTGGAGGAGAAGGTCCGCGCCGGCCGGCCGAATGCCGACGTGGCTCCGTTGCGGCGCGCCTACGAGTTTGCCGCGTCCAAGCATGGGGCGCAGCGCCGGGCGAGCGGGGAGATGTTCGTGGAACATCCTCTGCATGTGGCGCACATCCTGGCGGACCTGCAACTGGACATGGTCTGCCTGCAGACCGGCCTGCTTCATGACACGGTGGAGGACACCAACGCTTCGCTCGATGAGATCGAAGCGAACTTCGGCGCACATGTGCGGCGGTGCGTCGAGGGCGCGACGAAGCTGGGCAAGCTGCATTTTTACTCGCGCGAGGAGCGGCAGGCGGAGAACCTGCGGAAGATGCTGCTGTTCATGGCGGCCGACCCGCGGGTGATTCTGGTGAAGCTGGGGGACCGGCTGCACAACATGCGGACGTTGAGCAGTTTAAGCCGGGAGCGGCAGGAACGGATCGCGCGGGAGACGCTGGACATTTACGCGCCGATCGCGCACCGGCTGGGGATGGGCAAGATCCGCGGGGAACTCGAGGATCTGGGGTTCCGGTATATCGAGCCGGAGGCTTCGGCGGATCTGATGCGGGAGATCGAGTCGAAGCGGCTGGAGAACGAAGCGTACCTGAAGGAGATCCAGCACGAGATCGAGGTTCGGCTGTCGCGGGAGAACATTCCGGCGCATGTGGAAGGGCGTGTCAAGCGGGCGTACTCGGTATATCTGAAGCTAAAGCGGCAGAAGATTCACCTGGACGAGGTGTACGACCTGCTGGCGGTGCGGATTATCACGGATTCGGTGCGGAACTGCTATGGGGCGTTGGGGGTGATTCACAGCGACTGGCATCCGATTCCGGGCCGGATTAAGGATTTCATCGCGCTTCCCCGCCCCAACGGATATCAGTCGCTGCATACGTCGGTGATGGGGCCGGGCGGGCATTGCTTCGAAGTGCAGATCCGGACGGAGGAGATGCACCGGCTGGCGGAAGAAGGCATCGCGGCGCACTGGAAGTACAAAGAGGGAAAGCGGGGGCCGGACGCCGACGACCAGCGGGTGGTGTGGATGCGGCAGCTTGTGGACTGGCTGCGCGAGATGCGGGAGCCGGAGGCGGTGGAGAGCACGCTGAAGCTCGACCTGGCGTCGGAGGAAGTTTACGCGTTCACGCCGAAGGGGCGGGTAGTGGTGCTGCCGCGAGGGTCGACGCCGATCGATTTTGCGTTCGCGATTCACAGCGACGTGGGGAGCACATGCACCGGGGCGAAGGTCAATGGGCGGATGGTGCCGCTGAAGCAGACTCTGGAAGACGGCGACGTGGTGGAGATTTTGACGCAGCCGGGTCATGTGCCGAGCCGGGACTGGCTGGCAATTGTCAAGAGTTCGCGGGCGCGGCACAAGATCAAGCATTACATCAACACGGTCGAACGGGAGCGGGCGATCGAGGTTGGGCAGAAGTATCTCGAAAAGGAAGCGCGGCGGCTGGGCGTGCAGATGAGCCGGATTGCGGCGGGAGCGCTGGACAGCGTGGCCGGCGAATATGGGTGCAGCCGGGCGGAGGATTTGTACGCGGCGTTAGGATTCGGGCGGTTTTCGGCGCGGCAGGTGCTTCAGAAGCTGGCGCCGGACCTGGCGCCGGAGCCGGTGGTGGAAGCGCCGGCGGCGAGGACGGCCCCGGCGCCCGCGCAGCCTACGCCGAGCGACCTGGTGATCCGGGTGAAGGGGATCGACGATCCGCTGCTGTACCGGGCGCGGTGCTGCAATCCGATTCCGGGGCAGCCGATCGTGGGATACGTGACCCGGGGAAAGGGCATCGCGGTGCATGCCCGGGACTGCCCGAACGTGCAAAACCTGATGTATGAGGCCGAGCGAAAGATCGACGTCGAGTGGGGACGCGCGGAGGCGGACAGTTTCCCGGTGCGGGTGGTGATTCACACGGACGACCGGCCGGGGCTGCTGGCGCAGATCACGTCGGTTCTGGCGAACGAGGAGAGCAATATCCGGAGTCTGGAGGCGTCAGCGGGGGACAAGCGTTCGGCCGATGGCGCGGTGATCGATATGACGATTGAAGTACACGACACGAAGCATTTGCAGCGAGTGGTCTCGGCGGTGCGGCGCATTTCCGGCATCCGCGATGTGGAGCGCACCCAATGACGACCCCCGCGCCGCGGACCAACCCGGCGGAACCGGAGCATATCGCGATCTCAAAATCGCGAGGGGTCAAGATCGACTGGACGGACGGGCACCACAGCGATTATTCGCTGGCGCTGCTGCGGGACATGTGCCCCTGCGCGACGTGCACGGGGGCGCACGGAACGACGCCGCAGCCGAGCAATTACTCGGGCGGCGAGGCCCCGAAGGAAATGTTTCCCCTGTTCAAGCCGTCGCTCCGGATGACGCAGGTGGAAGAGATGGGGCGGTACGCGATCCGGATCGTGTGGAGCGACGGGCACTCGACCGGGATTTATTCCTACGACCATCTGCGCGCGATCTGCCCGTGCGAGGCGTGCCGCGCGCAGGCCAAGGACTCCACGGCGGGTTGAGGTTCAGCGTTCCGAAAGTGCGTAAGCGCGGAGGACCGGATAGTCGGTGTAGCCTGCTTCGGCGTGCGCGTAGAAGGTGGCCGGATCCGGCTTGTTGAGCGGGGCGCCGGCGGCGAAGCGTTTCGGCAAGTCGGGGTTGGCGATGAACAGCTTTCCGAATGCGACCGCGTCGGTGTTCCCCGCCCCGATTTCGCGCCCGGCTTCCTCGCGGGTGAGACCCTCGTTGGAGATGTAGACTCCGCCGAAGAGGCGGCGAAGTTCGATGCCAATGCGGCCGGGGCCGGTGTGCTCGCGCACGCAGAGGAACGCCAGGCCGCGGCGGCCGAGTTCGCGGGCGACGTAGCCGAAAGTAGCGAGGGGGTTTGAATCGCCCATATCGTGGGAGTCGCCTCGGGGGGCGAGGTGCATCCCGACGCGGTCCGCGCCCCAGACGGAAATGACAGCGTCGGCGACTTCGAGCATCAGGCGGGCGCGGTTTTCGATGCTGCCGCCGTATTCGTCGGTACGGAGATTGGTTTTGTCCTGAAGGAACTGGTCGAGCAGATAGCCATTGGCGCCGTGGATTTCGACGCCGTCGAAGCCAGCCGCCTGGGCGTTTTTCGCGCCCTGGCGGTACCAGGCGACGACCTGCGGGATTTCATCAAGGCGCAGGGCGCGCGGGGTGACGAACTCGACCTGAGGCCGGACGAGGCTGACGTGGCCGGCGGGGCGGACGGCGCATGGGGCGATGGGAAGTTCGCCGTTGAGGAAGAGGGGATGGCTGATGCGGCCGACGTGCCAAAGCTGAAGGAAGATGCGCCCGCCTGCGTTGTGCACACCCAAGGTGATGCGACGCCAGGCTTCGACCTGTTCCCCGCTCCAGATGCCGGGCACCTGGTGGTAGCCGACGCCGGAGGGATGAACCGGAGTGGCTTCGCTGAGGATGAGGCCGGCGGTGGCGCGCTGCGCGTAGTAATGCGCCATGAGGGGAGTGGGGATGTGATCGGGTGTGGCGCGGAGGCGCGTGAGCGGCGCCATGATCACGCGGTTGGGCAGTTCGAGCGAGCCGACCCGAAGCGGGTCGAACAAAGTAGGCATTCTCTAGCTTTCTCCGTAAGAGACGATGTCAGTGGAATTTGATTTTGCGACTGGAATGGGTGCGATTCCCTTTGCCGATTGACGGCGACAATGCATCCAACGGGTTAGATGAGCATGGGGGCGTTCAGGATTCACCGCGCCAGGCAGCTTCGAAGGGCGCACCTCGGCGTTCGGCCATGCGGCGGCCGAGCATCTGCTTTGCGCTCTCGCTCAACACGGCCCGGGCGAAAGGGAACACTTCCGATTCTTCCTGGGCGATGTGAGGTGGGTAGAGGTTGTCGAGGATGGAGACCAGGTCCTTGAACCGGGCCACATCGGGTTCGGACAGACGATTTGTCGAGAGCCAGCGGCGGCCGAGAGAATCGATTTCGGCGTGGCAGAGCGCGGCGGCGCGGTGCTGTTCTTCGAGTTGGGCCATGCGGCGGAGGAGTGCTTCGGCCTCGGGGCGATCGAGGGCGCGAAGTTGGGGGAAGAGGTCCTGCTCTTCGTCGGCGTGATGTTTCGGGGCGGCGTCGCGGAAGTAGTTGAGGGCGGCTTCGAGGGCGCGGGCGTGTTCGGGGCTGAGAGGGCCGCCGGAGTTTTGCCCGGCGACGGTGCGCAGGACGCCGAGGAAACGCTCGATGCGGCGATGGCAATCGGTGAGGAGGCCGAGAGGGTCGGCGAAAGTGCTTTCTTTGGCTCCGATGGTGACGGGCATAGGACTGATTTCAGTCTATGCCGGACAGGTGGTTTAGACGGGGACGATGGTGGTGGCGATGGGGCGGGAGCCGACGGGGATGAGGGTGAACAGAGGGGCGGAGCGGGCGCGGGTGCGGGTGAGGCCGGGGATCCAGATAACGCCCATGTCGCCGGAGCCGGAATTGAGGACGAGGGCGTATTGGTAGTCGGGAGTGACGGCGATGAAAGAGGGGTTCGAGCCGGCGGGGGCGACGGCGATGAGTTTCCGGCTCTCGATATGGAGGATGCTGACGTCGCCGGCATGGGAGTTGGCGGCGAAGAGTAAGTCGGGGGTTGCGGCCATGGCGCCTGGCGCGCGGCCGGCGAGGATGGTTTCGCCGATCTGCGGCGTGAAGTAGGGATAGACGATGACGACGGAGTCGCTCCCTTCTCCGGTGACGAAAAGTTGGCCGCCGTCGGAGTTAAAGCAGAAGTGTTCGGGGCGGAGAGCGAGGGGGAGTTTGACGACGAGGCGTCCGCCGGTGGATTCGTATACGTTCAACATACGCTCGCCGGTATTGGCGACGAGGAACTGCTCGGAGTTGGACTGGAAGGCGACGATTCCGGCTTCGGCGTTGAGGGGGATGCGGCCGGCGGAGCGCTGGGCGGCGAGGTCGAAACGCTCGATGGAGCCGGCATGGCCG
>JAJYAR010000171.1 GCA_021779435.1 bacterium | reverse complement strand
GCGGGTGCGGCGTGAGATGAGGACTGCGCCGGCGGCGCCGCTATGCGGCGCCGCTCGGGCGGTGCAGCTGAATGAGGAGGCCGAATTCATTGAACATGAACCACTCCTTCTGCACCATGCCTTTGTCGATGATCCAGTGAGTAATTCCCCATAGGTGCACTTCCCGGCCCGTGGGTTCACCATATCTACCATTGCCACCATGTGTTCCGATCATGCTCCACCGGATTGCCACGAGATGCCCTTCGCGGGCATTGCCCATCCAGTACACATCATCCACGGATAGATGCAAATCCGGAAACATCGCCAGCATGGATAATACAAACGACTGCAACTGCCCGATTCCGTGGTAGACGCGCCCGGCTGTCGCCTGAACCAGCACGTTCGGACTGTAGATTCGCTGCATCGCGGCCAGATTGCGCCGATTCCAGACGGTTAACAGCGCCGCGCGCGCAAATTCACCGGGGTTCTCGATGGGCAAGGAAGGAATGGCGCACAGCGGGGGCTTGCTCTGACCCTTTGAACGCTTGGTGTCGCTCGCCAAGAAATTCGGCGGCAATTGACCAAGCGCGCCTGCCGCGCCCAATTGCTTCGCTGCATAGACCGCATCGACACCCAACTGCTGCAGAAGTCCGACGGTATCGTAAACGACGTGCTCCTGGAAGATTTCGTTGTCCCGGGCGACGCAATTGGCGAGACACCAGAACTGCACGCGCCGGCCGGATGGCGCTCCGTATCGAGAAAACCCGGTGTTCGTGCCGAATATCTGGGTGCGATGCGAGGTATGGAACCCCAGACGATCATCTCCGGCCCAAATCACCTCGTCCGCAACGATTCGAATATCGGGAAAGGCGTTGTTCAATTGGACGGTGTCCGCGACGATCTTGTCCCGTCCATACTGTAATCCGAGGTCGTCCCAGACCGCACAGTCGTGGCTGTACGTATCGTAGATGTAGCCGATGTCCTTCTCCTCCCATATCCGATGGGTGATGCGGACAATGTAGTCAATGATGTTGACGTATTCCTTCTCGAATCCCGCCATCGGTTGGGCAACCAACCCTTCCGGGATTCGGTCCAAGAAGCGATCTGTTCCGCCACGACGATACGCATCGAGCGAGATTGAAAAATCCCGGGGCATCTGTGCGTCGACAAGGTCCTTGAAACGCGCCCTCCCTTCCGCCCCCGCTTCGCCCGGTCGTTCGATCGCCATGCCCGCGGGCGTTCGAGCGGTAACGGCACTATTGAGGCTGTCGGCCGAGGGTGCGGACTTGACTGCAGGAAGTTCACTCATAGGTCACCAGATCGACGGCTAGGTTAACGTCTTTATAACTTGCGATGCCCGTTCGGTCAATAATTATTGATGTTCGGTCATTAAAATCCGATCGCAAACTGGATAAGTAGTCCCACTAGAGCCCAACAGGCGGCGCCACAATTACCCTCACCCCGGCGTTAGCCAAAGCCTCGGCCAACACCGATTCCGGCGCTCGATCAACCACCAGCCGGTCAATCTCCTCCAGCGCGCAAACCTGAAACAGCGCGTCCCGACCGAGTTTCGATGCATCGGCGATGACGGTGAGCATGCGCGCCCGCTTAATCATGGCGCGTGCGATCTGCGCCTCATCGAGTTGAAAATCCATGGCCCCGCCCGTATTCAAACCAGCCACGGTGATCACGACGTCAGACGCGTGGAAGTGCCCGACCTGCTCGACCGCGAGAGGGCCTGCCGACTCGGCGGTTTCCGGATTCAGTTCGCCGCCAATGATGAATACCTTGACGCCGGAAGAAACTAATTTTCTACCAATATCCATGCCGTTGGTGATCACCGTCACATCCGTCCTTCCGGACAAGGCGTCGGCAAACATCAAGGTCGTCGTCCCGACATCGATGAAGATGGTGCTTCCTGCCGGAAACAGTGCCGCCGCGGCCGCAGCGATCGCCCGCTTCTCATGTACCGCTTCGACCAATCGCGCGGCAAAGCCGCCTTCTCGATGAACTTCCGCCAAGGCGGCACCGCCGTGGTATTTGCGTATGCGCCCGGCATCGGCGAGCCACGTCAAATCGCGGCGAATCGTCTCACGGGAACTGCCCAGCCAGTCGGCCAGCGCCTCGACCGAGATCCGCTCGCACTCTCGGACCCGATCGACAATTCTTTCGCGGCGCATTTCCGGCTTCATCGGAGTCCTTGATCATGTCGGGATAAAATTGCACGTTCGGTCATTTGAAATTACAATACGGTCATGATTACCCCAGGAGAAACGGTACCAGAGCCTCGAATCGGCCGCAATCGAGGCTCGGTCCCAAGCATCGACGTCGCCATCATCGGTGGTGGAGTGGTTGGTTGCGCCACGGCGCGACAGTTCGCCCTGATGGGCGCATCGGTAATCCTGGTCGAGTCGTCCACGGACATTCTGGCCGGTGCCAGCAAGGGCAACAGCGCGCTTCTGCATACGGGATTCGACGCCCCGGCGAGCAGCTTGGAGCTGCGATTGATTCAGCGCGGTTATCGCGAATTCCGAGCGATTCGTGAGCGCCTCAATCTGCCGCTTTTGAACACCGGGGCGTTGGTGGTGGCATGGTCCGAAGCGCAGCGGGCGCGACTGGAGGAACTTCGGCTACAAGCGCTGGATAATGGCGTGGAGGATATCGAACTGCTTGACCCATCGGACGTTCTTTGCCGGGAACCCGCGCTATCAAACAACCTACATGGGGCGCTGCTGGTCCCGGGCGAAGGCGTGGTTGATTCGTGGTCAACTCCGCTCGCCTATCTTACGCAGGCCATCGCACACGGTGCCGAAGCCTGGTTTTCCGCCGAGGTGTTGAGCGGGGAATTCGACGGCCGATTCTGGACACTCACCACGGCGCGCGGACCGCTGCGCGCGAAGTACGTAATCAATTGTGCTGGGTTGTATGGCGACGTGGTGGAGGAGCGCTGCCTCGGTGACGCCAGTTTCCAGATCCGGCCGCGAAAGGGGCAATTCGTCGTCTTCGACAAGCCCGCCGCCAGGTTGCTCTCGGCCATCATCTTGCCGGTTCCGAGCGAACAGACCAAGGGAGTGGTGGTCGCCAGAACGATCTACGGCAATGTGCTGGCGGGGCCGACCGCGGAGGACCAGCCGGATCGTGATCGAGCGACGGTTGAGCACGATGTGTTGCAAGGCCTAATTGCCAAGGCGGTGCAGATCATCCCGGCGCTGCAAAACATGCAGGTCACGGCTGCCTACGCGGGGCTCCGCCCCGCTAGCGATCGAAAAGAATACCGCGTGCGCAGCGATTTGGCGCGTCATTGGCTCACCCTCGGCGGCATCCGTTCCACCGGATTGACAGCCTCGCTCGGACTCGCGTCGTATGCGGCTGAACTGCTGGACCGTGGGCCCTGGAGCGCGGCGCCCTCTCCGGAGCCGATTTGGACGCCGGTTCCGAATCTCGCCGAACACTTGCCTCGAGACTGGCAAATCCCCGGCTATGGGGAGATTGTCTGTCATTGCGAATTGGTGACCCGACGGGAAATCGACCGGACATTCACGTCCGCGCTGCCTCCCGGAAATTTCGGCGGACTGCGCCGGCGCACGCGCGCGGCGATGGGCCGATGCCAGGGCTTCTATTGCGGCGCCGAACTAGCCGCCTTGGCCGAGTCGCGTTTCCCGACGCCGGCTTCCATCGACCATCGCAATGAGTGAGTGGCTTCGCACCGACGTTGCGATCGTTGGCGGCGGGCCCTCCGGGTTGAGCGCGGCCATGGAGTTGCGAAGGCGCGGCCTCGCACGCGTCATCGTCCTGGAACGCGAGCCGCAGGCGGGTGGCGTCCCCCGGCACTGTGCGCATCCGCCATTTGGGATGCGCGAATTCGGTCGGGTGCTCAGCGGCCCGGAGTATGCCCGGCGCCTGCACAGCGCGGCCGTCCGCGCAGGCGTCGATGTCCGCGTCAGGCACAGCGTTGTCGCGTTGAACCCCGGAGGCACGCTCACCGTTTCCTCGCCGACGGGCCTGGTGACCGTGCAAGCCCGCCGCGTTGTGTTGGCGACCGGCGCTCGCGAAACGTCGCGCGCAGCACGGTTGGTTTCCGGCGAGCGGCCACTGGGCGTCATGAACACCGGGACGTTTCAAGGCTGCGTCTCGCTCAAACAGTTGCGGCCATTCATGAGACCCGTAATCGTCGGCACCGAACTGGTGAGCGTGTCCGCAATCCTGACCTGCGTGCGCCACGGCGTCCGACCGGCTGCAATCATCGAGGCAGCCGATGGACCCTCGGCGCGCTGGCCTCTCGGCCTGGTCACAAGACTTCTCGGAATCCCCGTCTATCTCCAGTCGCGCATCACTCAAATCAACGGCTCGATGCAGGTCCGCTCGGTCGAGGTGACATCAAATGCCGGCCGACGCCGCGACATCCCCTGCGACGGCGTGATCTTCTCAGGCGAGTTCCTGCCCGAGTCGGCGCTCCTGCGCATGGACGGCACCGTCCTGGTCGATTCCGCCAGCGGCGGCGCGTCGATTGACCAATTCGGCCGCTGCACGGATCCGGTCTATTTTGCCGCCGGCAATGCATTGCGGCCGATCGAGACGGCGGGATGGTGTTATCGGGAGGGGCGCGCCGTGGGGACCAGTGTCGCACAGGATCTCGAGGCGCCATGGCCGGCTCTGGAAACGGCGCTGCCGCTGTTGTGCGGAGCCGGCATTCGCTTCGCGGTCCCTCAACGCATCGTTCCGTCGCGGCACGCTTCGGCGTTTGGTCACATACAGATCCGGGCGCGCTCCCGTTCTTCCGGGCGATTGACCGTTCGTTACCAGGGCCAGATCCTATGGTCCGAACGACGCCATTTTCACCCCGATCGCCGGTACACGATTCCATTGAAAGACATTCGCATACCACCCGGCGCGGCGTCGCTGTCGATCGCCATCGAAAGCGATCCGGGCTGAGGAGGGGATGTGATGCGGATCCTCGCCATCGACCAAGGGACGACGAGCACTCGGGCGATCGTGTATTCCGACGACGCGCCCCCGCGAGGCGCCGCGTCGCTGAGGCATCGACAGACCTATCCACGCCCGGGGTGGGTCGAACATGACCCGCGCGAACTCCTCGAAAACGTCAACCGCTGCCTTGAAGCCGCCGGTCCGATCGATGGCATCGGCATCGCCAATCAGGGAGAGAGCTGCCTCGCATGGGACGCCATGACGCTCGAGCCGCTTTCACCCGTCATCGTCTGGCAAGACCGGCGTACCGCTCCGGACATCGAGCGGCTGAGAGCATCCGGTCTCGGTCGGGACGTGACCGCCCGGACGGGGCTGCCCCTCGATTGTTATTTTTCCGCTTCCAAAATGGCGTGGATTCTCCGGAACTCGGATGGTGCAAAGAGTGCGCACCGACGCGACAGGTTGCGTCTGGGCACGACCGACACATTCTTCTTGGAGTGCCTGTCCAAGAGCCATGCGACCGATGCTACGACCGCATCACGAACATCTCTCATGAATCTCGCGACGCTGAGCTGGGACCCCGCACTATGCCAGGCATTCGGCGTTCCCATTGAACTGTTGGCTCCGATTGTGCCGACTTCCGGGTACTTTGGCAGCTACCGAAACATTCCAATCCGCGCGTCTGTGGTTGATCAACAAGCCGCACTGTTCGACCACGGTTGTCGACATAAGGGCGACGGCAAAGTTACCGTCGGAACCGGTGCCTTCGCGCTGACGCTTTCCGGAACGACGCCGCCACAAACCGCGGCCGCCGGCTTGGTCGCGACGGTCGCCTGGTGGCTTCCGCCAGATATCCAGTATGCGCTGGAGGGAAGTGTTTACGACGCCGGTGCGGTCATCGAATGGGCCATGAGAACCGGAATCATGCACGATCCGGAAGAACTACGAGGACCCTTCGAATCTGCTGCGATCGACGGTGGTCTGGTATTCGTCCCTTCGCTGTCCGGCCTGGGCTACCCCGAGTGGTGCCGCACCGCAAGCGGCTTGTGGACCGGGATGAGCACGGCGACCACCCGGCGCGATCTTCAGAAATCACTCGCAGAGGGTATCGCCATGCAGACGCAACGGGTTATCGCGGCGATGAACGAGACCATCGGGCTCGGGACGACGCTGTCCGTTGATGGCGGATTGTCGACGAGCGATTACTTCCTGCAATTCCTCGCCGACGTCAGCAACCAGGTCATTCGCAAGAGCGGCGATCACGAATTGACCGCTTTGGGTTGCGCCTTACTCGCGGGGCTGAAGCCCCCGGCATCCGCCCCGACAGAATCGCAATCGCACTATCGGCCGGCGATTGATCCCGCGACGCGTGCCTCTCGCATAGACCGCTACAATTCGGCCATTCAATCCGCGGTTGCATTGAGTACTCCCGGGTCGCAAATCCCGTTCGCTTGATCGCGTATCCACGACAGACCGTTGAGCCTGAGCGGACTCGAAGCCCGCATCAGTCGAATTGGATGATGCTTCGGCCCGGCGCGCCGTCC
>JAJYAR010000170.1 GCA_021779435.1 bacterium | reverse complement strand
CCCATGTTGATACCGCTCCTCATCGCCGCCGCTGTCGGCTATGTCCTTGGGTCATTGCCCTTCGGATACCTCGTCGCGCGTTCGCACGCGTCCTTCGTGACGCTGCGGTCGTATGTGACGAGGTGAACGAGTCAGCCAGTCGCGTCGCCGCCGGTCCCGAGTGTGCGCTGAACCACGCCGCGACATTGCGATCCATGGTGGTGAGCGGCTCGCTTGCGACCAGGTCGTGAATCACGTCGCGAAACCACCACGCTCCGAAGACGAAGATCAAGGCGCCGATCGTGAGATGCAGCCCCAGGTAACCTCCCGGGGAGAGCCGGTCCTCGAGGAACTGGATTTCGCCGGCAAAACGCCTCCGGAACGCCGCGATCCGCGGCCTTTCCGAAAACGCGCGCACTTCCGTCCGCAGTTCCTCCTCGTGCCGGATCAGCCAGCTCCACACCCAGATCAATGCGAACGCGAGTGCCAGCAGGATCGCCACGAGCAACCCCGCACGTCCTACCCATTTCTCGACGAGATGCCAGCTGGCCCCGAGGTAGTAGCCAGCCGAGCTGAACACAATCGCCCAGAGGATGCAGCCAAGGGCGTTCAGCGGAAGGTATCGCCAGTAGCTCATCCGATGGGCCCCGGCGATGAACGGCATCAGCGCCCGGAGCACATGCATGAAATGGCTGAGAAAAACGCTCTTTCCGCCATGCACCGCGATGAAGCGCTCGATCTTGCCGATCCGTTCCGGCCCGATGCCGACCTTCGCGCCGTGCCGCTCGAGCCATGCCCGGCCATAGTGCCGGCCCAGCTCATAGCCAATCGAGTCGCCGACAATGGCGCCGAGCGCCACCACCACGACCAGCACCTCACGGTCAAACACACCCTGCCCTGCCAGGAATCCGGTGATCAGGACGAGGCTCTCGCCGGGGATGAACAGCCCCAGCAGCGCCTGGCATTCCAGCAGCACGATGACGAAGATGATGACGTAACCCCACGAGCCCACCTGCCCAGCGACGTTGACCAGATGTTCGATGAGCGAATGCACGGCTGTTAGGACCCCCGTTCGGCGTGTGAGTTTCGGCTGACCCGTGCTGCTCCACCCTGCGCGTTGACAGTGGTAGTGCGGTTCGCCGGAGTGAGTCCGTGTTCACCTGCATGGCAGTCCGCCGCCTTGTCGCGACCCTTGTCGCCGTGGTGGTGTCGTGCGCATTCACCGGGCACGAGGCAACGACCGGCGGGACCGCTGGCGTTCTCAGCTTTGCACAGGGGAGGTTGAAGTCCGACGTCGTTCTGGCCGCGCCGGAACACGCGGCAAACCCGCAGTTGGTTTTCGGACTCATACGTCCGAAGCCGCCGACTCCGGGACTTGCCTGGATCCAGCCCCGACCCGTCGCCGTGTTCCTTCGTCATCAGCCGCTTGTTGCGACGATGCGGCCGCGAAACGTGCCGCCGCGACACCGCGGGATCGTTGAACTGAGAATTTGAGATTGGTGTGAGCGTTCCGGATGGCGGTCGAGCGCGCGCTGCGCGCGTTCCGTCGCACACGCCGCGGACTCGTCCGCGGGAAACGAAAAACGCGCCCCGCAAGGCGCGATACACACACAGCGGATATCGGAGTCGGCAGACTCCGCGCCGCAAGCACACCAATGAATTCACAAAAAGATCAGACTCCTCAACACGACGGTGCCTACGCAGCCTGGGGCTGCATCATAGGTGCGGTCGCCGGCGTAATCGTCGGCCTTGTCTTCGGTCACTGGCTCGCCTGGGCGTTTCTCCTTGGCGTGGCCGGCCTCTCGACTGGCGCGGTGATCGATCGCTCCAAACACCGGCATTGATCCTCCGCGGCGCGACGTGTGCCCCACGTCGCGCCGCAACGCACCCGACATGGGGCCGCCAGTCGGCTGGCTGGCGCGTTGCGAGCAAGCTCGCAACCTACATGAGCAAGATGCCCCTGCCACGGCCAATCCCGCGGACTTGGGCGCCCGTGCCACGACGGGATTGGCCAAACTCCAACCGCCAGTCGGAGACTGGCGCCACCTCATCGGCGCAGCCGCGAGCGCCAGCGAGTGGCCTCCGACGACGCACACCCAGCGGTCCGACCCTGCCCTTGTCGCAAATCACTTTTTTTCACTACGGGTCTTCGTGAGCTCCGTTTCCTTCCGTTCCACTTTCTTTGCATCGGATCGCGTGCACAAAATCGCGCGGGCCGGTTTCGAGGGGTTGACACTCCTGTATCGGTCACGCTTTCTCGGCGAGAGACGCCGTGAGACTTCCCGCAAACAATACCATCGTAGGCGCCCGGATTCCGGTCACGCGGGGACTGTCTGGCATCCACGATTCTCCAGGCTAGAGGGATCGCATCAGTTGTGAAGACCACGGCGGAGCCTTGCGCCCGCGTGTTCCTCGTCGTTCGGCGTCCCATTCGCGGTCACACCGCGGGGCGCCGGATTCAATGACGCCGCGTACGCTCCTCAAGGGAGCTCCTTTCAACGGCGTCCCGCGCGTCCGCAGAAGCGGCCCCGTGCGGTTCAATCGCAACCAGACCTGCAGATCACCATGCTTCATTTCTCCAACCGCATCCTCGTTGTCGGCTACGGCGCCGTCGCCGAGTGCACTCTTCCCATCCTCTTTCAGCACCTCGACGTTCCGCCTCCGAATGTCACCGTGCTCGAATTCGAGGATCGCTCCGCGAAGCTCGCGCCGTGGATCGCCTGCGGCGTCCATTTCGTCCGTGACCGCATCACGCCGGACAACCTGCCGAGGCTCCTGGGGGAGCATCTCTCGGCAGGCGACCTGCTGATCGACCTCGCCTGGAACATCGACACCGGCGACATCATCCAGTGGTGCCACGACCATGGCGTGCTCTACACGAACGCCTCGGTCGAGCTCTGGGATCCCTACGATGGTGCCGCGCCGCGGCATCCGACCGAACGCACGCTGTACGTGCGGCACATGAACCTGCGCCGGCGCGTCGCCGGCTGGGCCAGCAAAGGCCCGACCGCGCTCGTCGAACACGGCGCGAACCCCGGGCTCATCTCGCATTTCACGAAACAGGGCCTCATCGACATCGCGCAGAGCCAGATCGCTGATGGCACGGCAACCGGCGCCGAAGCCGAGAGACTCGGCGAGTTCGTCACAGGCGGCCGCTTTGCCGATCTGGCCCGCGAGCTCAAGGTGCGGGTCATCCATTGTTCGGAACGAGACACCCAGGTCACCCGTACGCCCAAGCAGGTCGACGAGTTCGTGAACACCTGGAGCATCGAGGGCTTCCGTGAGGAGGGAACAACGACGGCGGAACTGGGCTGGGGCACGCATGAGAAGACGATGCCGCCCCACGCTTACCAGCACGCCAGCGGCCCTCGGAACCAGATCTGCCTCGCGCAGATGGGCATGAACACGTGGGTTCGCTCGTGGGTGCCGGACTACACCATTCACGGCATGGTGATCCGCCACGGCGAGGCGTTCACGATTTCCGACAAGCTGACCGTATGGGATGGCGAGGCCGCGGTGTACCGGCCCACGGTGCACTACGCGTATTGTCCCTGTGACAGCGCGATCGCCTCGCTCTCCGAGCTGCGTGGCTATGACTATCGGCTCGTCGAGAAGCAGCGGATTCTCAACGACGATATCAGCGGCGGCTCGGACATCCTCGGCGCGCTGATCATGGGACACGCCTACAACTCGTGGTGGATCGGCAGCGATCTCAGCATCGAGGAAAGCCGCCGGCTGGTGCCGCACCAGAACGCCACGACCATGCAGGTGGCGATCGCGGTCGTGGCCGGAGCGATGTGGATGATCAGGAACCCGGACCGCGGCTTCTGCGTCCCCGACGACCTGCCGCACGACGCAATCCTGTCGGTCGCGAAACCGTATCTCGGCAAATTCATCTCGCGTGCGTCGGACTGGACGCCGCTGCGGCATTACCGAAACGCCTTCGACGGCTACAACGCGCCAGACCTCGATTTCGACGATCCCTGGCAGTTCAGGAACTTCCTCGTTCAGGACTAGTGCGACGTTTTCGCGGGGGCGTCATTCCCATTGGCGCCGCCGCTGTGAGACAGGAACGCGGCGTCTCCCTTGCATTGAGGGGAGACGCCGCACCCGAGGGGCGACGCCACAGGGTCGCAAATGAATTTGCTCCTACCGCAGACGTTCACTCTGCAAGCAGGAGCAGATTTATCTGCGATTCCGATCGGGCGACCCGTGCGAACGTCGAGGCCTCCAGGGTCGCAAATGAATTTGATCCTACCGCAGACGTTCGGACACGGCCGCACTCCGCCAGTAGGAGCAGATTCATCTGCGATTCCGGTCTGCCAAACCAGAGGCGCCTGTTCGAAATGCCGGAACGACGCCAACCGGCATCACGCCCGGCAGAGCTCGCCGAGGCGGCGGATGCCTTCGCGGATGCGTTCCGGCGTCGAATTCGAGAAATTCAGCCGCATGTGATTCCTGCCACCCTCGCCGGCGAAGAAGTCGCGACCCGGGACGAACGCCACGTTGTTCTTCACCGCACGCCGGAGCAGGTCGGCGCTGTCGAGTTCCGCCGGTCCCGTCACCCAGAGGAACATGCCACCCTCTGGCTTCGTCCATTCATAGCCCTTGGGCATTTCCTCACGAAGCCGGGCATCCATGAAGGCGAACCGGTCACCGTATGCGTGGCGGATCGTCTCGAGATGCGTCTTCTGGTCGTTCTGTGTCAGGTACGCGTACGCGACGTTCTGGTCGAACATCGAGGTATGCAGGTCGGACGCCTGCTTCAGTATCAACAATCGGGAGAAGATTTCGGACGGCGCAATGACCCAGCCCAGGCGAAGTCCCGGGGCGATCGTCTTCGAGAACGTGCTGGCGTACAGCACCCGGCCCTCGCTGTCCCAGCTCTTCACCGGTGCGACCTCGGTCCCGCGGTAACGGAGTTGTCCATACGGGTCGTCCTCCATGACCATCAGCCCGTGCTTCGTGGCGATTTCCGCCAGCGCGGCGCGCCGCTTCCCGTTCAACGTGACACCGGTCGGGTTCTGAAAATTGGGAATCGTGTACAGGAGCTTCGGGCGGTGCTTGGCGATCAGCTCCGGCAATGCCTCCGGTATCAGTCCCTCGCTGTCAGTCGGCACCGGCACGAACCGCGCCTCCATCGTCTGAAACGCCTGGATTGCGGCGAGGTAGGTCGGGTTCTCCGTGAGGACGACGTCGCCGGGGTTCAAAAACACCTTTCCAACGAGGTCGAGGACCTGCTGCGAACCGACCGTGATCAGTACTTCGTCAGCCGATGCCCGGATCCCCCGGCGGCCGACTTCGGCGGCGATCCACTCGCGAAGGGGGCGGAGCCCCTCGCTGGGCCCATACTGAAGCGCCGACGCTCCGGCCGTGCGCAGCACGTGATCCGCCGCCGCGCGAACCGCTTCCACCGGAAACAACTCGGGAGCGGGGAGCCCGCCCGCGAACGAGATCACCTCGGGCTGCGCCGTCACCTTCAGAATCTCGCGGATGGTCGACGGACGAAGCTGCTGCATGCGGTGGGCGTACTCCGGAGAAAAATGCATCCATGACGAAATGCGGCTCCCGCCACAGGGTTCAAGGAGAAGTTCACGCGGCGGCACCACCGCAGGCCGTGGAAATTGCTGCGGGCCGTTTGGCAAGGGCGCCGCATCGGGTACTGTTCCGGCAACCACAGGAGGTGCCGCCATGATCACCGACTTAACCGCCCAACATGCACTTGACCGCCTGGCGAAATACGGCGCCGGCGCACTGAGCGATACCGAACGGACTGTTGCGACGCTCTGGCAGCTCGAAGCCGGCGTGGGCAACAGCGGTTTCACCGGCTATTTCTCCAGCAGCCGCGGAGATCTCGCTTGGTACGCCGTCGACGCACTTCGCGACGTCGGCGCTCCGGAACTCGCGGAGATCGTCGCCGAGGCGAACAGCATCGTGTTCGGAAGGATCGTCCCGCCCCACAGCCGGATCGTACGCCGCGAACTCGTCCATGCGCTGCCGGAAGAAAGCCGTCAGAAGCTGGCCGAGCTGGATCTCCGATTCGAGAACTGCAGCGAGGACATCGACGAGCTGCTCGAGAAATATCTCTCCAGACACCTGGCCGGCGCGCAGCGTTAGCAGCGCAGGCCTCGTGACGGCGAGCCGGCGGTGCGGCGCGTTATCCAAAACGCGCCGCCAGCCGCCGGCGGTCTCCCAATCCGACTAGAAATCGAACGTCGCGGAGAGGATGAACTTCTGCGGATCCACGATGCGGTACGCGTTTGGCGTGCCATCGGGGAATGCACCGATCGGCTGGAGACGGCCGTTCTCGCCGAGGCTCTCCACGTTGAGCTGGAAGTTCGCTCCGACCCGGTTGTTGAACAGCTTCGTGCGGTAGGAGACAAACGCACCGACATACAGCCGGGCCTTGTCCCAGATCGGACGGTTCGGATCCAATTGAGTGACGATCGCAGGCAGCTGTTGGACGCCGTAGTAGCCGATCGCGCCCTTG
>JAJYAR010000169.1 GCA_021779435.1 bacterium | reverse complement strand
CCCTCAATGCCCTGTTTACTGCGCCTTCTGAAGATCGCGATCGAGCGCCGCTCCATCGAAGGGGATCACGATGACCTTGCTCCCGTGAGTGTCATTCCCGCGCTCCTGGTCCTTTGGAACATCGAGGACGGCCAGCGTCACCGCGACAACGTGCCCGTTTTCAAGCACGACCGCCGGACGCTCGAGCTTGTCCCAATGATTCAGCGTTCCGTCGACATACCGCACGAAATCGCGAGTCGGATCATAGGCGAGACCGCGCAGAGTCCAGCCGGTGATGCCGTCCTTCGAGGTCAGGTGAAAGGCCTTCCGCTGGCTCCAGCTGTTGACGACGATGTGATAAAGGCCGCCGCTGAACCAGACAACGGGGTCTTCAAGGTTGCGTTGCTCGAGGCCGGCAATGCCGGGATAGATGCTCGGGCCCTGCGCCTTGAACGGCCCGAGGATGCCGTTCTTGCTGAGAAGAATCTGTCCGGACCGCGGAACGATCATGAAGTCGCCGTCGGGCCGGACCATGACGCTGTAGTTCGAGGCGCGGCGGCGCGTGTCGCCTTCGGAAACGATCGTGCCGAGCTTCTCCCACGGGCCATCGAGGGACTTGGAAACGTAAACCGTCCCAGGCCGGGTCTCGCTGATCACGACGGCGTAGCGGCCGTCCGGAAGGACGAGCGCGGTGACGTTGTGACCCTTGCCGCCTTCATCGTCGGGCCAGAGCAGCCCTTTGTCCTCGTATGGACCGAAGAGCGAATTGCTGACCGCGTGCACCGCCACCGATTCGAACCAGCCGTTGTGCCCCTTCGATTCGTCCCAGCGGCTCGCGAACATGTGGTACCTGCCGTCCGGGCCTTTGATGATCTGCCCGTCCCAGTAACAGTATTTGTTGGTGACGCTCTCGAGGCCGTTCCTGGTATCGCGTGGCAGAACCGTCGCCGCGCCCCACGTCTCCCTGGTCAGTCCGCCGATGATCGGCATCGGCCGGAAGTAGTCGATGAAGGTCTGATTGGCGGCGGCGCTGGTCACCGGAGCAGCAGGAGCGGCGGGCCGGGCATCCTGTGCGAAGGCCGCAACGACAGCCGAGGAGAACGAGAGGACAACCGGCAGGAGGCGGAGCGTTTTCATGGCGTAAGGTGCGCGCGGGTTTCTTGGTTGCTGGGGCGTCTTCGTGATTCGAGGGGAAGCCTCAACGCACGCCGACCCTGCGCTCCAAGGAGGCGGCGGGACATTGCGTCTTGGCACGCGTCGAGGATAGCGGCGACGCTCGCGAACGAGAATGCCGCTTTAGGACGAGGGCATGGCAAATTCTGGTTTTCCTCGCAGCGACGACCCATGAGGCGTCGCGGGTGGTCACTGAGCCGCGAGGAGCGTGGACGCCGGCGCGAGCTTGTAGATCTGGAAGCGGGTATTGACGAAGACCCGCCGGGCGGTCGGCGAGGTGAACGTCGCTCCATCACCCACGCCCTGGTCGACCAGGACGTAGGCCGGACCAGTTCGGCTGAGCTCCTTCGGCGGCGGCAATTTTCTGTAGAACACCTGGGCCTATCCCCAAAAGAGGTGACCGACACTGCGGACCGGCGACCCTGCTGCCGGGTGGCCGACGCGCACTCCACCCGGCTTCCGCAGCGCACACCGGTGTCATCAAAGCTGATGAATCGGTCACAATATGCTGTCCTTCGCCAGTCCCCCCACCTCTTTTTGGGCCAACCCCGCCCCCTGGCCATGAACGTTCCCATTCGCCTCCTCACGTCCCTCGCATGCGCCGCGACCTTCGCCTCCGCCATTGCCGCCGAAGCGCCCGCACCTGATCCGCTCTCGCTCTGGTACACGCGACCGGCGAGCCAGTGGGTCGAGGCGCTTCCGGTGGGGAATGGCCGGCTCGGCGCGATGGTGTTCGGCGGAATCGAGACGGAACGCATCCAGATCAACGAGGACACCCTCTGGAGCGGCGGCCCGTACGATCCGTCCAATCCCGACGCGGCGGCGGCGCTTCCTGAAATCCGCCGGCTGATCGCCGAGGGAAGGCTCTTCGAGGCCCAGAACCTCACGCAGGAGAAGTTCATGTCCCGGCCCATGCGCCAGACGGCGTATCAGACCGTTGGCGACCTGCTGATCACGATGCCCGGCGGCGACTACGCCAGGGATTACCGACGGGAGCTCAACCTCGACACGGCCGTCACGACCACGGAGTTCGTCGTGGGGACGACGCGTCACCGGCGCGAGGTTTTCGTCAGCCCGGTCGACCAGGCGATCGTCGTCCGCTTCTCGGTCTCCGACCCTGACCCGAAGAAAGCCCCGAAGCTCTCGCTCACGATCGGTTTCCAGACTCCGCAAAACGCTGCGATCACGTCACCCGGGAACGCCGAACTCGTCCTGCATGGGACGAACGGTGCCGCGAACGGCAAACCCGGTGCGTTGACCTTCGAGGCCCGCGCGCGGGTCTCGGCTCCGGGTGGCTCGGTCTCCTCCGACGGCGAGCGGCTCCACATCTCCGGCTCGGCCGAGGTGACGATCCATCTTGCCGCCGCGACGAGCTACCGCCGGTACGATGACGTCAGCGGCGACCCCGTTGCGCTCACGACCACCGCGCTCGATGCGCTGCGCGCGAAACCGTACGAGGCGATCCGCGACGATGCCATCGCCGAGCATCGCCGGCTGTTCCGGCGCGTCGCGATCGATCTCGGGCACACCGACGCCGAAACCCGCCCGACGGACGAGCGCATCCGCAATGCCGTCGATGCGCCCGACCCGCAACTTGCCGCGCTGTATTTCCAGTACGGCCGTTACCTGCTGCTTTGCAGCTCCCGCCCCGGATCGCAGCCGGCAAACCTGCAGGGGATCTGGAACGACAGCATGAATCCTCCGTGGAGCAGCAAGTACACGATCAACATCAACACGGAGATGAACTACTGGCCGGCGGAGGTCGCGAATCTCTCCGAATGCACGGAGCCGCTCTTCGCGATGATCGAGGATCTCTCCAGGACCGGCGCCTCCTTCGCGAGGAGGCACTATGGTGCCGGCGGCTGGGTCACACACCACAACACGGACCTGTGGCGCGCCACGGGGCCGATCGACTCCGCCTATTACGGCATGTGGCCGACGGGCGGCGCCTGGCTCTGCCAGCATCTGTGGGAGCACTACCTCTACACCGGAGACCGGGAGTTCCTCGCCCGCGCATATCCGCTCCTGCGCGGGGCGTCGGAGTTCTTCCTGGATACACTCGTGGAGGAGCCGAAGCACCACTGGCTCGTGACCAGCCCCTCGATGTCGCCCGAGCATCCGCACACGTCCGGGATCTCCATGACAGCCGGTCCCACCATGGACGAGCAGATCATCCGCGATCTGTTCGATCACACAACGGAGGCCGCGAGGTTGCTCGGCCGGGACGCCGAATTCACCGCAAAAGTCGCCTCAGCGCGCGACCGGCTGGCACCCAATCAGATCGGCGCTCAGGGCCAGCTCCAGGAATGGCTGGAGGACTGGGACGCGCGCGCTCCGGATCAGCGACACAAACACGTTTCGCATCTGTACGGCTTCTTCCCGAGCAGCCAGATCAGCCTGCGGGGCACACCCGAGCTCGCCGCCGCGGTTCGAAAAACCCTGGAAACCCGCGGAGACATCTCCACGGGCTGGGCGATCGCCTGGCGGCTGAACCTATGGGCACGGATGCAGGATGCGGAGCGCGCGTATTCGATCCTTCACGTGCTCCTCGGGCCCGACCGCACCTACCCGAACCTGTTCGATGCTCACCCGCCCTTCCAGATCGACGGCAATCTCGGCGGCACGTCCGGGATCGCCGAAATGCTGCTCCAGTCGCACTCCGGCGAAATCGAACTGCTGCCAGCGCTTCCGAAAGCCTGGCCGACGGGTTTAGTCCGCGGACTCCGGGCACGGGGCGGTTTTGAAGTCGATATGGCGTGGGCCAACGGCCGGCTCACGAGTGCCACGATCCGCTGCGTGTCTGGCCCCGGAGGCGGCAGGGTGCGGTACGGTGACAAGGTCACCGACCTGAACCTGAAACCCGGCGAGTCGAAGACGCTGAAGCTCTGATATCCCCGAGCTATGTTCGACTCACGCGAACAGTCGAACCCCGGGGTCAGCGACCCGGCTACAACAAGGCACTCGCAGGCGACCACTGGGTTCAATTCGCCTCACCGAGCCATAGGCAAGATCCCGGTCCCGCGTTCTTAGGTGAACAGTTGAGCTCGACCGAACCTTGAACCCTCAACCTTGAACCCTGAACTACAGCCCATCATGTCCGCCCCCTCGCTCTTCGACCTCTCCTCTCGCGTGATCGTCATCACGGGCGCCACCGGCGTCCTTGCCGGATCCGCGGCGCGCTACCTGGCGGGCCAGGGCGCCCGTGTCGTCTTCCTCGGTCGCGATCAGGCGAAGCTGGATCGCGCGCTGGCCGATACCAAGGGGCTGCCGGGGGAATGCCTGGCGTACTCCTGCGACGTCCTGGACGCCCCGGGGCTCGAGCGGGTGCGGGAAGCCGTGCTGGCCCGGTTTGGCCGTATCGATGCCTTGGTCAACGCGGCGGGCGGCAACCAGCCCGGCGCGACGATTCCACCCGACAAGACCATCCTTGACCTCGAGATCGGCGCCTATCGTCAGGTGGTGGCGCTGAATCTGGAAGGCTCGGTAGTGCCTTCGCTCGTCTTCGCGAAGGCGTTCGCCGCACAGAAGCGCGGCATCATCGTGAACTTCTCATCGATGGCCGCGACACAGGCCATCACCCGCGTCATCGGGTACTCCAACGCAAAAGCCGCCGTGGACAACTTCACGAAGTGGCTGGCGGTCGAGCTCGCCAGCAAGTTCGGCGCCGGACTGCGGGTGAATGCGATCGCACCGGGTTTTTTCATCGCCGACCAAAATCGCCGGCTCCTGCTCAACGAGGACGGCACGCCTACGGCACGCGGTCAGGCGGTGCTCGCGAAAACGCCGTTCAAGCGGTTCGGCGAGGCCGCCGAGTTGCACGGCGCGCTCCATTTTCTCCTCAGCGACGCGTCCGCCTTCGTCTCCGGAACGGTGCTCCCCGTCGACGGCGGCTTCTCGGCATTCTCCGGCGTGTAGGAACGCTGCACCGTTCGCCGTACCGAGGCCGGGGGCCTGAGCGGTTAACGCACCGCGGTCAACGGCCCCCGGCTGCGACGCAGGCGCACGCATGCGATGTCCTGGTGCGGGATGTGTTGGTGTAGCCGGCCTCCGCAGAGGCTGGGTTCGCAGGATTGGAACAAGGGGTGATCGCTGGCCCAATCCACCGCACCGCGGTCAACGGACCGCGGCTACAACAAGGCATTGTGCACGCCGCATTTACCGGCTCGGCAGCAGCTTCTGCGGCATCGGAATCTCCAGGCCGCCGACGATCTCCACTTTCTTTGAGTCGATCTTCACCGTTGCCGACGCAAGGCCCTGGCGCTTTGCCGTCACCGTGATCTCGCCGGGCGTGAGCGTCGACCGCACCGCCACCCGGTTGATGCCGCACTCGGTATCCAAATACAGGTTGTTCGTCGTGTTCAGCTTCGCGGCATTGAAACCGCCGCGCCACACCGCGGGACCGGAAACCTCGAAATCGACCCGTGCCTCATCGGTCGGACAACGCCGGCCTTCGGCATCGACCACCTCGAAGTCGATGAGCGCGACATCGCTGCCGTCCGCCTGCAGGCCCTTCGGCCCGGTGCGCACCGTCAGCTTCAGGGCCTTCGGTTCGCCGGCCGTCTGGAGCTCCTGCTGGGCGACGACCTTGCCTCCGACTGTCGCGACCGCCTTCAGGGTTCCCGGAGCGAAGGTCACGTCAGGGAAAGCATAGATGCAGCCGGTATCATCTCCCTCGCGCTGCGGCGCCGGCCGGCCGGGTTCGGCATAGGTGTCGGCGAAAACGAAGGGCTTGGTCGCAACGCCGAGCGACTTCCCGTTCAGGAAGAGCTCGACCTGCTCGCAGTGGGTCGCGGCCACATAGACCGCCTTCTTGGTGCCCGCGGGGTACGTCCAGTGACCGATGATGTGCAGATCGGGCTTCTCGTTCTGCATCACACGCGAAACATAATAGAGTGACTTCGGGATGCGGACCGCATCGACCTTGCCGCTCACGCGGAGGACATAGCTGCCCTGCTGCCGGCCATCGGCGTCGGAATCGGAGAAGTAGATAGAGCCGTACGCGGACCATTTCGAATGCGCCGGATCCTTGTTATCGATCCGGTTCTTCACGTACGCAGCGTAACGTGCGGCGCCGGCGAGCGAGAAGGTCTCGGAATTCCAGTGCCACGTGTCGACGGGGCGCCCGCCAATGGACCCGGACTTCGGCTTGAAACCGAAATGCGGCGGCGAGTACTCGTCCCAGATGTTGCGGCCGGCCTCGTCGCGGAAGTCCTCGGTCTCGATGAGCGGTGCCTTGTCGCGCCGCGAGATGCTGTAGCCGCGGAAGATGTTGTCGCCGGAAATGCGGTCCGTCTGGGGCGCCTGGCCGATCATCACGCCGTAGTACTCGGACATCGGCGTCAGCGC
>JAJYAR010000168.1 GCA_021779435.1 bacterium | reverse complement strand
TCATGGTTCGTTGCCGGCGCCACGGATGGGACGAAACAACAGACCCTGCGTGTCGAAGTCCGTCTCGACCTGCAGGCCCACGGCGACGTCTTCAGGTGCCATTGCGCCGATGCGGCAGACCAGGGTCGGCCCCTCGGCCAGTTCGATCAGCCCGTGGATCAGGGGCACCAGGAACCCCGGCGCGTACGGCCGCCGGGTCACGGTGAACGAGAGAACCACTCCCCGCCCGCTCGCCGGCACCCAACGGACCGATTTCCCTGCCGCGCACCAGGCACGTGCGTGCAGCCCGAGCGGTTTTCCGGTTTGCGTGTCCATCGGAATGCGCAACTCCCGCGCCGCGATGAAGCCGAGAAACTGCTCGTCGTAGCGATCGAGGAAAACTTGGTTCACCGGCGATCCCCCATTCAGCCAAGCGTGCGATGCGGGCTGACCAACAGGCAGCCATGGTAGTCCAGACACCCGCCGTTACCCGTGACCAGAACCAGGTCGTTACGCTCGGCCTGCCGCGTGCCGCCGACCCCGCGCACCTGGATCACCGCCTCCGACAGCGGCGTCATGCCTTGCAGGTAGTAGCCGGACAAATGGCCGCCTCCGGTATTGACCGGCAGCCGGCCGCTTGGCCTGGTATGACCGTCGGCCACGAAACGGCCGCCCTCGCCGCTTGGGCACAGACCGTAGCTTTCCAGGCTGATGATGCCGGCGTAGGAGAACGCGTCGTAAAGCTGGCACTGGGTGACGTCGGTCGCCGTGACGCCGGCGTGGCGGAAGGCGGTCTGGCCGGCCTGGATCGCGCCGGTGACAAGCTCCGGTTCGTCGTCGCGCAGCCCGGTGCGGCCGCGGTGTCCCTGACCCATGCCCTGGATGAACACCGGCGGGTGCGGCGCGTCGCCGGCGCGCTCCGCCGAGGTCACCACCAGCGCGATCGCCCCGTTGACCGGGAAGCAGCAATCAAGCACCCGGAACGGCTCGACCACGAAAGGAGACGCGAGGTACTCCGCGATCGTGAGCGGCTTGCGCAGGAACGCCCGCGGATTCAACGCCGCCCATTGCCGGCAGGCGAGTGCATAGGCGCCGAATTGCTCCTGGGTCGTACCATAGACCGCCATGTGGCGACGCGCCGCCATGGCGTAGGCCGCGACCGCGCCGATGAAGCCCTGGCGCATCTCCCAGCTTTCAACGCCGGTCAGCGGCATTGCCAGGGCGAAGCTGTCGCCGGCGCCCTTGCCCCTGACCGGCGTGTCGGCGAAGACGCAGGCAACCGCCCTGGCCAGCCCATGACGCACGGCGAGCGCCGCGTACTGTACCATCTGTACCGCGGTCGAGCCCTCCGAGTCAAGAGCGGCGAGCAGGCCGAGGTCGCGCAAACCGAGATCATTCTGCAACAACAGCGGCAATTCCTCCGCGGCTGCCGTGGGGCTCTTGTTGAGCAGCAACCCATCGATGTCCTGCCCGGTAAGACCGGCATCGGCGATGGCGGCGGTGACGGCGGCCGCCGCGAGTTCGCGTATGGTGCCGATGGGTTGGCGCGACATCTCACTGAAGCCAAGGCCGCTGATGGCGCCCAGCGCGTCGCCCTTCGCTCTGTGCCCGGTCATCGCGGCCTCAGATAATGAAGGCCAGGCTGGGAACCGCCTCGTCCCCGTTGATGAGAACCACCTTCTTGAAGAACATGCCGAGCGAACCGTCGGCGCGGCGGCGCAGGTGATGCTCGATCCGGCCGGGCCAGATTTCGATGGTCCGTGTCGATGAGCGCCGCAATTCGTAGAGGACGAAGTTCGACAGCACCCGGTAGCCCCCGGCCGGGTGGGGGAATGCCTCGATGTTGCTGATTATCCGGCGCATGTAGGAAACCGGCACCTGGGCATGGCGCTTGCCGGTCGCCAGCTGGGCGATGCGGGTACGCAGCCGCGGCCGGTTATCCGCCGTGATCGAGACTTGCTTGTCCATGTCATAATCGCCCTCGCCGCGCGGGACCCAGTAAACCATGTCGTCCTCGACCAGCGCCTCCCATTCGGCGTAGCAGGATTCGTCGGCGAGGCGTGCTTCCATGTAGAGGAAGCCGCAGATCTCGTGGTATTCTTCCAGCCTCACAGCGCCCGCCTGACCGGCGGCGACCGCGGGATTTTCGGTTGCTCTCATCTCGTCCCTCCCACTCGAACTCACGGATATCCGCCAGCCGATACCGGCGCCGACGCTGTCACGCCTCGGCCGTCCGAGGGGGGGCCATGACCTTCCTGTAATGCCGCCAGAAGCCGCGATTGGTTCCTTCGTCGGTCACGTGCCCGATCAGGACGCCCGCCGCATCGACCCGCTCACGGTTCAGTCCGCGCGACAAATCGAGCCAGTCCGCGCGATCCCGCAGCACCATCTGCTGTCGTTCCGAGATCACACTGTCGTCGGCGAGCAGAAAGGCCGATGGACCCATCGCCGCTTCCGAGTTGCGGATGATGCGCCGGTTGAGCTCCTCGGGAACATCCTCGAGCAACATCGGGGTATGCCACTGGACGCACTCGTTGGCGCTGATCGGTTGGAAGATGACGATATTCATCTCGCCAAGGAACAGATTCGGGAAGATCACCGCATGTGGCGGTCCCTGGCGCAGGATGCGGTCACCCGTGTCCTCGCCATAGGCAGACTTCATCTGCGCGATGTACTGCGGGAACCGGTCCGGGGTGACGTTGAGCCATTTGAGGTAGGTCGTATAGGAAGGAGCGAAATCCAGTTCGGTGTGGCCGTTGCCCCAGTCCCTCGCCTCGGACTTGAGGTCAGCCTCCGGGGCGATCGCTGCGCCGTCATACTGCGAATTGATCACCTGGGCGAACGAGGCATGAACGTCGTTGACGTGGTAGCCATCGGTATCGTTTTCCGGCAGCATCTTCCAGTTCGCGTAGAAGCGCTGCTTTACCCAGCCGGCCGAGAGCTTTATGCGGCCGGTCGGCGACATGTCGCAAGCGCGATCGATCAGGGCGATGGCGCGGCCGAGATGTTCCTGTAACGGGGGAGCGGCTTCGTTGAACGTTGCGAACACAAACCCGCGATAGCTTTCCACGCGGAGAGAGCGCAGCCGAAACTCCGATTTATCCTTGGGGAATCCGCCGGGATAGGGCACGTCCTTCAGCGCGCCCTCCAGGTCATAGACCCAACCGTGATAGGCGCAGGTGAGATAGCGCTCCTTGCCATGATTCCTGATGCACAGCATGTTGCCGCGATGCGCGCAGCGGTTCGCCAGCACCGCGACGCGGCCGTCACGCTGGCGCACCATCAGCACTTCTTCCCGCCCCAACGTGCGCCGAACGTACTCGCCCGCGGTTGGCACTTCCGAATCATGCCCGACGAAGACCCAGCCGCCATAGAAGATCCGCGTCATCTCCGCCTCGAACACCGCGGCATCGGTGTACAGGCTGCCATGAATACGATCAGGCTCGATCAGCGACGAGATATCGAGGTCACCGGGCTGGCCCGCGGCATGGATCGCCCGGCTGTCAATCGCGTTCATGGTGCCTTGTCCTTTCTGGCGTTCTCATGCCGCGCGGTGGCGGCAATCGGTGGCCCGTCCCCGGGCACAAGCAGAACCTTCAGGGCAAGCCCGGCAAGCACGGCATCGAACCCGGCAAGGCCGTTCACGAGCGGCAGCCTGTGGCTCACGAGGGAACGGATATCGACCTGCTTGTCGAGCAGCAGCCGGGTCCCCTGTTCCCACGATGCGAACAGGCGGCGGCCGTGGATATTGCGAACCGTGACGCCCTTCAGCAGCCAGCTTGTGAGATCCAGACCCACATCGCCTTCGGGCACGCCAACTAGGCGAAGTTCGCCGCCGTTCGCGAGCAGCTCGCTCGCCAGGCGCAGCGAAGACGAATGGCCGGAGTATTCGATCGCCACGTCCACGCCCTGGGCGCGGGTAAGATCGTCGACCGCGGGACTCGGGTCGTCCACCGAAACATCGATCGCCCGATCCGCCCCGAGCGCCAGCGCGGTGCGTAGCCGGATCGGGTTGACGTCGGTCGCGATGATCCGGTTCGCTCCAAGCGCGTGCGCGACGGCGACGTTCATCAAACCGATCGGCCCGCAGCCTGCGATGAGGACGTTCTGGCCGGCGACGCCGGTTCCTTCCATGCTCGCATGCACGGCAATCCCGAACGGTTCCATCATGGCCGCGACGTCATCGGAGATCCCGTCCGGCACGGGCCACAAGATTGCCGCGGGCAGCAGCACGTGGGAGGCGAAGCCACCGTTGAAATCCACGCCGGGATAACGGGTGTTCGGACAGACATGGCTCCAGCCGCGGTGGCATGTGTAGCAGCTGCCGCAGGGCACGTGGCTTTCCACACTGACGCGCGCCCCCGGCGCCACCCGCGTCACGCCGGCCCCCACGGCTTCGACCACGCCGCACATCTCATGGCCCAGCACGGTGGGCAGCCGCATCCGGTGTGCGAAGCTGCCCCATTTATAGATGTGGATGTCGGTCCCGCAGATGCCCGCGGCGAGCACGCGGAGCAGAACCTGCCCGGAACCGGGGCGCGGCGGGGCGGCAATCCGGTCCAGCGCCAAGCCGCCGAGGCCCGGTCGCGCCTTGGTCAGCGCCAGCATGCCCGATGAGGTGTCGGCGACGGTGTCAGACACTGTAGATGTCCAGGACGGTAACGATGTAGTCGTTGAGCAGCAAGATTTTCTTTTTTGCGATCCGCCAGCCTCCGCCGGCCGGGACCAGAAGATATTCGTACCGTCCGAAGTAATGCGTGCTCTCGCCCGCGCGATACAGATGCGTCACCCAGTTGGCCTTGACCGCGCAGGTGCCGTCGGCTGACGGGCTCACCATGATGTTGCTGACCATATGGCAGGTCCGTGGCAGCGGCGTCGAAGCCGATGACCGGCCGGTGCGCAGCCGGAAGACGCGGTCCTCGAGCCCGGACCGCCCGTTGTAATACATCAGCGAGACTTCGTTGCCGGGATCCCTGGTCGTCTCATGCTCGCTGTCCCAGGCCGGAAGCCAGTATTCCACGTCCCGGTCGAACAGCGCCAGCCAGTCGTCCCACCGCTGCTCGTCCAGACATGCGGCCTCCTGGTACAGGAGGTGCGTAACCGCACCGGTCAGGTCAGTATCCCCCGGCATCACCGCACTCCGCCGTTGGCGCCCATCAGCGCTGCCCAGCGCTCATGCTGCGCCACGAAGATGCCCTCGTCCGCGACGGTGGCACCACTGCTGATCGGCTCGATGCCCAGTTCGCGGGCAACATCATCGGCCCCTGCGATTTCGTGTGCCGCGCCGCGCGAAAGATCGCTCCAGCCCATGATGCTCGCGGCGCCGCAGCCTTTCTGCGCCGCGTTGAACTCGGTCAGGTCATCGGGTGTCGCCATGCCGGAGGCATTGAAGAAATCCTCGTACTGGCGGAGGCGCGTCGCGCGATCCTCCGCCGGCTCGCCGACCGGCGCGAAGCAGTAGATCGTCACCTCGGTCTTGTCCACGGCGAGCGGGCGGACAACCCGGATCTGCGTGCTCATCTGATCCATCAGAAAAACGTTGGGATAGATGACGAGATTGCGGGAGCGCAACACCACCCAATCGGCCTTTTCCTTGCCGATGCGCGCATTCAGTTCATCGCGGCGCGAGTGGATCGGACGGTCCGCCGGATTGGTGACACCGGTCCAAATGACGCCATGGCCATTGCGAAGATCGTAATAACCACCGCGGTTGCGCGTAAAATCGCCGACCGCCATGACCTTCAGGCCGTCCGCCCCTGCGTTGAGCCTGGCGCGATTCTTGATCATCTGCACGTAGTTGGCGTGAACCGCATCGACATGGTAACCGTCGACGCCGTTCTCCACCTGCAGCTTCCAGTTGCCGTTATAGGTGTACGTTGACCGGCCTTTCAGCACCTCGATTCCGTTCGGCGCCTGGTCGGCGATCAGATCGATGAACGCGGCGCTTTCGGCGAGATAGTTGGTCAGGGACTCCGCTGCGTCGTTCAGGGTCGCAAACAGGAACCCACGATGACCCTGGAGCCGGATACGCCGCAGCCCCAGCGCCCGCTTGTCGAAAGCGGACGGATAGCCGGCTCCCTTTTCCTTCATCGGCGCCAGGAGCCGGCCGTCATCGGCGAAAGTCCAGCCGTGGAAGGGGCAAACGAAGCTGCTGGCGTTCCCCTTGGCGGTTCGGCACAGCGCCGCGCCGCGGTGCGGGCATACGTTCGCGAAAGCGTTGATGCCGCCGGTCTTGTCGCGATGCACAATCACCGGAACGCGCCCGATCCATGTCGTCACGAAGTCGCCCGTCGCCGGCAGCTGGCTTTCGTGGGCGAGATAGACCCAGACCTTACCCCAGATCCTATCCATTTCCATTTCGAATATACCGGGATCGGTGAAAATGCGACGACTGACGGAACGCAAACCACCGGCGTCGTGCCGCGTGGCCGTCGCGATTGGATCGCTGAATATGGGATTCATCCGCCACCTCCCTCAGGGCATACCAGGATGCCGGGATATGCTTGCGTCGTAACCCCCACA
>JAJYAR010000167.1 GCA_021779435.1 bacterium | reverse complement strand
CGCCGTGCTGGCGCCGCGCGGCCTGCTCGAATTCAAGCTCAGCAGCACCCCGGAGCTCAATGCGCGCCCACTGACGGCGGTTGTGGACTGCCAGACCAGCGGAGGCGCCGAGCAGGCTGCCGCACCGGCACCCGCCGCACCCGCGGCTCCGGTCGTGCCGGCGTTCGACACGCTTGAGGATGCCCGCATCTACCTACTCTCGCAGGCTCGCGACAAGGTTGTGCGCACTGCCGAGACCGCCCGGTTCCACGGCAAGATCGGCGAGCAGCTTCCTCCCGGCGAAATTCGTCGCGCCATTGAAGGCGCGCTCGATCGCCAGCGCAGGTTCCCGCTCGACACGGCGAACGCGCTCCGCGGTCGTCTCCGCCGCGAACACTTCACGATCTTCAAGAAGGGTTCCAAGGGCGTGTCCTACGTCTGTGCGGTGAAGCGCAAGTTCCGCGTCCCCGGTCAGACGTTCTCGGATACGATCGGCGCCCTTATCGCGTACATCGAGGCCAACCCGATGATTCGCGCGAGCGAGCTGCCCACGAAGTTCCTTGGGATCCAGATGGCGGTGCCGCAGCGGCCCGCGGAGCTGGCTCCGACCGAGCAGGTGGCGGCTGACTCCGCCGCGAAGCCGGCGGTCGCGCCCGAGGCGCCGCGTCCCGATGCAGCGTTGTCCGTCGAGGAGCGTGCCAAGGTTTCCCGGATGCAGGGCGACCTTCTCTGGCTCGTTCGCGAGGGCTACGTCACCGAATTCATCGACGGCCGTCTCTTCGCGCCGCCGCCGATGGTCGAGGCTCGAAAGCGGGAGGTCGAAGCCTCCGAGAACGATCCGGAGAACTTCCCGGAAGCCCCGGCGTCGGCGCAGTCCGAGCCTGCGGCAGTGGCAGCCCCCGCGGAAACGCCGTCGGAGCCCGCTCCTTCGGAAGCCGCTCCCGCCGAGGGCGCCGGTGTCGCGCCCACGGGTGAGATTCCTGCCGATCCTGCGGCCCCCGTCGAGCCGGCACCCGAGCCGAAATCGGAACAGCCAGCCACCTGATTCTCAAAGGCCGCCGCAAGGTGGCCTTTTTTGTGGCCGGTGCGCCGCTACTGGTCCAGCGTGTGCGCCTGCTCCAGCGGGAGTTCGTGGAGCTTCAGGTCCGGGTTCTTCTCCTGAAAATACCGCATCGTCCAGTCGTTCGGGAAGAACACGACCGGGTGGTCGAACTTGTCCGTCCCAAAGCTCACGCCGGTCGCCACGACAAGCCGCGAGGGGTCGGCGAGCGAGGGGTGGGGCTCGATCCACCGCATGAGCGTCCACGTCGTCGGGGTCAGCCGGGACTCCGCGTTGTATTCGCTCTGGAGTCGCCACTGCACGACTTCGAACTGCAGCGGTCCAACCGCCGCGAGGAGCGTTGCCCCGGGCGGCGCGTTGCGGGCCTGAAACGCCTGCACAACGCCTTCCTGCAGCAACTGTTCAATCCCGGCGCGGTACTTCTTCGCGTCCGAGGGATTCGGATTCGAGATGAACGAGAACACCTCCGGCGGAAACCGCGGGATCTCGTCATACACGATGTCGCGATCCTCCGTCAGCGTGTCGCCGATGCCGAATTCGCTGTGGCCGACCAGGCCGATGACGTCGCCGGGCCACGCTTCGTTGATCGTTTCGCGTTCCTGACCGAAGAGCTTGTGCGAGGATGAGAGCCGGACGGTCTTGCCGGTCCGCGAGTGCACGACGGTCATGTCGCGCTCGAACTTGCCCGAGCACACCCGCAGGAACGCGATGCGGTCGCGATGCTTCGGGTCCATGTTGGCCTGGATCTTGAAGATGAAGCCGGAGAACTTCGGGTCCTGTACTGGCACGATGCCGTCCTTTGCGGGCTCCGTGGCGGCGGCAGGCGTCGCAGCGGCGCCCGGAGCTCGGAGCGCGCGGCGACGCGGGGCCGGGGGAACGGAATCCTGCAGGAAGCCGTCGAGAAGCAACTGAATGCCGAAGTTGTTCACGGCGCTGCCGAAATACACCGGCGTCTGGCGGCCGCCTCGCACGGCGTCGAGGTCGAACGGATGCCCGGCGCCATCGAGCATCTCGAGCTGCTCCTTCACCTCGGCGTACGTGTCGTCGTCGAGTTTTTCGCGGACAAGCGGATCGTCGAGCGAGGTGACCTGGACGGGCGCCTGGTACGCGCCTCCGGGGACGCGCTGAAAAAGGTGCACTTGTCGTGTCCGCCGGTCGAAGACTCCGCGGAACCCCGGACCGTTGCCCAGCGGCCATACTACCGGCGAGGACTGCAGGCCCAGGACCGTCTCGAGTTCATCGAGCAGTTCGAGCGCGTTCCGGGTGGGCCGGTCGCACTTGTTCATGAACGTGAAGATTGGAACGCCCCGGCGACGACACACTTCGAACAGCTTGCGCGTCTGGGTTTCCACGCCCTTCGCCGCATCGATCACCATCAGGGCGGCGTCGACGGCGGTGAGTACCCGGTACGTGTCCTCCGAGAAGTCCTTGTGTCCCGGAGTGTCCAGGAGGTTCACGGCGAAACCCGTGTAGTCGAACTGCAACACCGTTGAGCTGATCGAGATGCCGCGCTGCTTCTCCAGCTCCATCCAGTCCGACGTGGTTGCCCGCTGGTTCTTGCGGTCCTTCACCGCTCCCGCGAGGTGGATCGCGTTGCCGTACAGCAGGAACTTCTCGGTAAGGGTCGTCTTGCCGGCGTCAGGGTGCGAAATGATGGCAAACGTGCGGCGGCGGGCGATTTCGGCTTCAGGTGACATCAGATCGGAAGGAGTCTTGCGGCGGTTTCAGGCGGCGGCGGACGAAAGAAGGATTGGTGAACAAACGGAATTCCGGATCGAGTGTCCAGCGGTGAAATGAACGGCGAGGGAAGGGAGGGCGGAGGAGGGAAGGCCCGGGCTGGCGCCCCTGACTGCAACAAGAGTACCTGCCCAACGAGGCGGCGTGCGCGTGGAACAGGCCACCTGCGCACCTGATTACGCTAAAGCAAAAGAACGCTGGCGGCTCGCATCCAGGCACCTACAATTCCGCCTCGCATGTCGACTACCCCACTGTTTTCCCGACGCGTTGCGTCAGCATGTCAGCTGGCCTTCACCATGATCGCGGCGACCTCTCTCTCGCTCGTCGCAGCGGCCCAGCCCGAAGGAGCCGCCCGCCCGGATTGGCAGGACGAAACGCGCCTGCACGAAGGAACCGAGCCCGCATTCGCCACGATGTCCGTTTACGGGGCCGCCTCGGACGCCCGCGGCATGAAGGCGTCCTCGTTCGAACGCTCGCTGAATGGCGATTGGAAGTATCACTGGGTGGGAAAGCCTGCCGACCGCGTGGCGGACTTCTGGAAGCCAGGGTTCGATGACTCGGCCTGGAAGACAATTCCGGTGCCCTCCAATGTCGAAGTGCAGGGCTACGGCGTCCCAATCTATACGAACATCACGTACCCGTGGCGGCCGGTGAATCCCCCGATCGTTCCGGAAAACGACAACCCGGTTTCGTCGTATCGCCGGACATTCAAGATTCCGGCGGATTGGGCCGACCGAGAGGTGTTCATCACGTTCGACGGTGTGAATTCGTTCTTCTACGCCTGGCTCAACGGGCAGAAACTCGGATTCAGCAAGGACAGCCGTACGCCGGCGACCTTCCGCGTGACTCCGCACGTGAAGCGCTCGGGAGACAACTTGATCGCGGTGGAGGTCTTTCGCTGGAACGACGGTTCGTACCTTGAAGACCAGGACTTCTGGCGGCTCAGCGGCATCTTTCGCAACGTCACGCTCTGGTCCGTGCCGGCGGCGCACGTCCGCGATTTCACCGTTCGCACCCTGTTCGATGCGAATTACCGCGATGCGGATCTCGTCGTTTCGACCGAGCTCAAGAACTATGGGACTGCGCCGCGTCGCGTGGCACTCGAGGCCGCGCTGCTCGATCCGTCCGGGCGCGAGGTGTTCCGCGCGGCGATGGGACAGGCCGACGTGGTTGCCGGAGCCAGCTCCACGATGGAATTCAAGCGCAAGGTTCAGCAGCCGCAGAAGTGGTCCGCGGAAACACCGGTCCTGTACACGCTGGTCCTGACCTCCACGGATGCGGGCACAGGCAAGGTGCTGGAAAGCATTCCCTGGCGGGTGGGGTTCCGCTCGGTCGAAATCAGGAAAGGACAGCTCCTCGTGAATGGCATGCCCACGTTGATCCGCGGCGTGAACCGTCACGAATGGGATCCGGAGACCGGCCAGGTCGTCACCCGCGAGCGGATGCTCGAGGACATCCGGTTGATGAAGCAGAACAACATCAACGCCGTCCGCACGTGTCATTACCCCAATGTGCCGGAGTGGTACGCGCTATGTGATGAATACGGCCTGTATCTGATGGACGAGGCGAATGTTGAATCGCACGGGATGGGCTACGGTGACCGTACGCTCGCCAAGGCGCCCTCGTGGGGACCCGCGCATCTGGACCGGACGATCCGGATGTTCGAGCGCGACAAGAATCACGCCAGCGTCATCTCCTGGTCGCTCGGCAACGAAGCCGGTTTCGGCGACAACTTCCGCGCCACGGCGCGCTGGCTCAAGGCGCACGATGCGACGCGTCCGGTGCACTACGAGCAGGATCAAAAATGCGAGGTGACCGACATCCGGAGCATGATGTATCCGCGGCCGGCCACCGGCATCGAGTACGCGAAAGGCGAGCACGAGCAGCCTTTCATCATGTGCGAGTACTCGCATGCGATGGGCAACAGCAACGGCGACATCTGGGCGTATTGGCGTCCGATCTACGACGGGGCCAAATATCTCCAGGGCGGATTCATCTGGGACTGGGTGGACCAGGGGCTGAGGACGCCGGTGCCGGCCTCGCGCAGGATCGAGGTTCTTGAAAATCCGAAATCGATTCCGCTGGATCCGAAGCTGGGGACGTTCTTCGCCTACGGCGGCACGTTCGGCGTGAACCAGGCGAGCGACGGCAACTTCTGCGCGAACGGACTTGTGAACGCCGATCGCCGGCCGCACCCCGGTCTCGCCGAGGTGAAGAAAGTGTATCAACCGATCCAGATCCGCGCGGTGGACCTCGCGGCCGGGAAAATCGAGGTCCAGAATTGGGATGATTTCCGCTCCGCCGAGGAGTGGCTCTCCGGTGAGTGGCGTGTGGTCGCCGACGGGAAGGTGCTGCAGAGCGGCCGGATCGACGGGCTCTCCCTCGCCCCGCGCGCACGGCAGACGCTCCGCATTCCTTTCACGAAAATTGAACCGCAGCCCTCGACCGAATACCTGCTCGAACTGAGCTTCCGCCTGAAGGTCCGCACGCCGTGGGCCGATGCGGGGCATGAGGTGGCATGGGAGCAGTTTGCGCTCCCGTTCTCCCGACCGGCGGTTCCCTCCACGGCTGCACTCGCCGCGCTCAAGGTTTCCGATGCAGCCGACACCATCGCGGTGATCGGAACCGGATTCAGCGTGAGTGTTGATCGCGGCACCGGGTTTGTCCGTTCGCTGAAGGCGGGTGACAACGAACTCCTGCAGGAGCCCCTCCGTCCTGATTTCTGGCGTGCGCCGATTGACAATGATCGTGGCAACCGGATGGCCGGTCCCGCACAGGGCCGCCGGGGAACCGATTTGAGCCGCTGGCGCTTTGCCCACAAGACGTGGAAACCGGCGACCGTCACGGTTCAGCAGCCGGCGACCGGCCGGGTGGAGATCCTGGTCAACGGAACGATCGGAGAGTTCGAGGCTCCGTACCGGGTCCGCTGGACGGTGCTTGGCTCAGGCGACGTGCTCGTCGATTCGATCCTCGAAGCCGGATCGCAGGAGCTTCCCGAGCTTCCCCGCTTCGGCATGGAGGCGATGTTGCGCGCAGGGTACGACCGGATCACCTGGCTCGGCAAAGGGCCGCAGGAGACGTACTGGGATCGGCAGGACGCACGCGTCGGACTCTATCGTGGACGGGTCGCGGACCAGTTCTTCCCGTACATCAAGCCGCAGGAAAGCGGGAACAAGGAGTCGGTGCGCTGGGTGGCGCTAACGGACGACCGCGGCCGTGGTCTCCTCGCCGTGGGACGTCCGCTCCTGAGCGTGAACGCGATGCATCACACGGCGGATGACCTCTTCTGTCAGACCCAGCGGGAAAACTTCTACGAGTACCAGCTGCCTGCGCGCGACACCGTGACGCTCAACCTGGACTTCCATCAGCGGGGCGTTGGCGGGGATGATTCCTGGGGCGCGATGCCGCACCCGGAGTTCTCCATGACCAAGCCGCCGTTCCAGTATGCGTACCGTCTGAAGCTGCTCGCCGGAGGTGAGGACCTCGTCCGCCTGGCGAAGGAACTCGTCGAATAAGCGAACGCCCCCGGGCAGAGATCCCGGAGCTCCGACACAGAGTTCACAGAGAATACCTTCCGGCGGATGTCCGGAAGCAGACGCGGCGCTGTTGGGTGCAGCGGCATTGGACCATACCTCCAAACCCTGTGAACCGCCAAGTTCGCGAACAGACGCGAAGGTCCGGGAACGCCACACGCTTTCGCGCCCGTTCGCGTGCTTCGCGGTCAAGA